>JBCDJE010000024.1:0-14744 GCA_038748185.1 Bacteroidota bacterium | reverse complement strand
CGTAATATTGCAATATAATAATATGTTTATGGGAGTTACTAAAACAGATTTATTCACCGAAGAAGACAATGCTATTGCTCAAATTGCTAAAGCATTAGCTCATCCTGCGAGAATAGCCATCATTAAGTATCTTCTTGAAGCGAATGCTTGTATTAATGGAGATTTAGTGCAAGAGTTAGGGTTGGCACAAGCTACAATTTCTCAACATTTACGCGAGCTAAAAGAGATAGGTATCATTCATGGTACTATTGAAGGGGTCTCAATTAGTTATTGTATTAATGCTACACGTTGGAAAGAAATCAAAAATATTTTTTCTGATCTTTTTGAATCATATCATCAAAAGACTCAAAGAGGAGATTGCTGCTAAAAAAAATTTATATCATTTAATCGTAATATTGCAATAAAATAATTAATCTATGGAAGACGCATCAAAAATCAAAAATGTAGTAAGAGAAAAGTACAGTAAAATTGCTTTGCAAGAACAAAAAGTAAATAGTGCTACTTGCTGCGGAGCAACAAGTAGTTCAGAAAAAGTTTACAACATTATGCAGGATGACTATAGCGAAATAGAAGGTTACCAGCCTAAAGGTGATCTTGGTCTAGGTTGCGGACTACCAACTGAGTTTGCTAAAGTTAGTAAAGGAGATACTGTAATCGACCTTGGTTCTGGAGCAGGAAACGACTGCTTCATTGCTCGTCATGAGACTGGCAAAACGGGTAAAGTGATAGGTATAGATTTTACTGAAGCAATGCTCAAGAAGGCGAGATTAAATACTGAAAAGCTTGGTTTCAATAATGTTGAGTTTCGGTTTGGAGATATAGAAGACATTCCTGTAAGCGATAATGTGGCAGATGTAGTTGTTAGTAATTGTGTTTTAAACTTGGTGCCCAATAAAGAAAAAGTATTCACTGAGATTTATAGAGTATTGAAGCCAGGCGGGCATTTTAGTATTTCAGATATTGTAATAGAAGGAAACTTACCCGATGCGCTTAAAAGAGATGCGGAAATGTATGCAGGCTGTATATCAGGAGCTATTCAAAAAGATGTATACTTGGGGTTAATTGAAAAATCAGGCTTTAAGGAGCTACAGCTCCAAAAGGAAAAAGTAATTAGTATACCAGATGATATTCTCTCGAAATACCTAGATGAGAAAGCACTAATTAACTTCAAAAAAGGAGATATAGGTATTTTTAGTATAACAGTTTATGCTGATAAACCTAAAAAAAGTGAAAATTCACAAAAGAGTAAAAACAAAGAAGAGTGCTGCGAACCAGGTACAGGATGCTGCTAATAAAGCTAAGCAGATGGTTGAAGCTTGATATAAACGAATTGACAAGGAGAAGGAATTTCATGAATTTTAATAGAGAACTCATCGAATATATTGATGTTGCCAAATCAAATTTTGGCAACATCAATGTTGAAAGAAAACGAAGGCTAACGTATTTGGCTAAATTAATTGATGAAACACGAAATGAAGATAAAGAAGTACTACTTACTTTCATTTGTACTCATAATAGCCGTAGAAGCATTATGGGTCAAATATGGGCAAAAACAATAGCCTATTATAGCGGAATTGAAAATATAAATACTTTTTCAGGGGGTACTGAAGTAACTGCTTTTAATGAAAAAGCGGTAGAAGCCATTAAAAGAGCTGGCTTTATAGTTGAGAAACAAAGCGCAACAGATAATCCTGTATATCAAGTATTTTATTCAATACATGCTGAACCTCTACTTTGTTTTTCAAAAAAATATGATGATAAACGAAACCCACAATATGATTTTTTAGCAATAATGACGTGTACCGATGCAGAAGAAAAATGTCCTTTTATCAGTGGCGCAAATCATCGTATATCTTTACCATACGAGGATCCTAAGCAAGCAGATGGGACAGGTTTAGAAAGCAAAGTTTATGATGAAAGATGTTTACAAGTAGCAACAGAAATGTGTTATTTGTTTCAAAAGATAAAGAATATTCCATGAATTTGTATTTTGAACTGGATTAAGTAATTTCAGAGCAGTTTTTTGTAGGGCAGTAATTAACAAGTAAAATGTAATATTCTTTAAACTTATATTATGCAAAAAGTACTTTCATTTTTAAATGCTTTACAAGAAAACAATAACAAAGAATGGATGGATGCTAATAAGCCTGATTATCAGGAGACAAGAAAGGTATTCATGCAGTTTGTTACTGAATTAATTCAGAAAATAGCATTATTCGATCCAGCTATAACTGGACTGTTAGCAAAAGATAGTGTATTTAGAATTAATCGAGATATACGTTTTAGTAAAGATAAGCGTCCCTATAAGAATAATATGGGAGCTTTCATGGCTAGTGGTGGAAAAAAAACAAAAGGAGCAGGTTATTATATACATTTACAACCTGGTAATTGTTTTTTAGGTGGCGGTATCCATATGCCTGCTGCGCCTGAACTTGCTAAAATACGTCAGGAAATCGATTACAATGCAGATGCACTTATCGAAATTATTTCCGATAAAACATTTAAAAAAACATTTGGAGAAATTGAGGGGGATAGGTTAAAAACTTCTCCTAAAGGCTACCCAAAAGATCATCCTCATCTCGATTTACTTCAGTTGAAAAGTTTTACTGTATTTACAAAGTTTCCAGATAAGACAGTAACTAAAGCAGACTTTATCGATACTGTTGTGAAACAATTTGAAGTGATGTATCCATTTATTAATTTTCTCAATGCAGCGGTAGTAGAAATAAATGATTAATTTTTCAGCAAAAAAGCTACACTAAAATTTAGTGTAGCTTAGTTTATATTAACCTCAAAATAAAATTATCCTATTAAATGGTTGTTTAAGATTTCTTCCTCAACATTGGTAATTCTTTTACTTACTGGATCCCAGTCAATGCGTTTACCTAACTGATAAGAAAGTGTTGACATGTGTGCGGCGATAGCTTCTTCAAAACCTTCTTCGATACCGCAACTAACAGGTGTCCCATTTCTAATAGCACTTAACCATTCCCTAATATGTAAGTGAGTTGAATCGACTCTTTTACCATCGCGGTAGGTGTAAAGCAATCCTTTATTGGCAAAATACTTTGCTGTAGCCGATGTTACTCCATCTACACCTTTAGATCTTGGGTCATAAGCATACAAAGGTACGTCAGTATCAACTAGCTTATTTTTCATCATTTCTTTATAGCGAGTAGATCTTGGGTCTGCATGAATTGTTAGTCTATCTCCAATCAATTCCATACTTGCATCATGTCCCATTAGAGCAGTATTTCTACCGTATTGGTTACCCAAAGTAGCACTATACAAGAAAGTCATTCCTTTCTCTTTACCTTTTTCTTGGCTGCTACCAGTACTATATTCAGGATATTCCATTACTACTTGTAAAACATCAGGTACATCTCTGCCGTCACGGTGAGTATAAATACCTCCTGAAGCCATTACCGATTGAGGTATTCCCATTTTAAGGATACAGTTGATCCTGTCATAATCATGAGTGAGCAAATCGCCAGTAAGTCCGGTACCATAGGGCCACCACTTCCTCCAGCGGAAGAAATGCTCTGCATTAAATGGAATTTCTGGCGCATTACCTAAGAATTGTTTCCAATCAATTGTTTGAGGACTTGCTTTTTCATGAATGTTATATTGCCAGGCACCATTGTCATCATTGCGATTGGTATTGGCTTGAATAAGTGAAACGTGTCCTAAAACTTGCTTACGCATAATATCCATTGCCGTAAGGAAGCTTTGCGTCTGACGGTGTTGGTGACCTACTTGAAATACTATACCCGATTCTTTTACTGCATCATACAAATCATAAGTCTCACCTACTTTATGCGTCATACATTTTTCAACATAAACGTGTTTACCTGCTTTGGCTGCATCAATAGAAATAGGAGCGTGCCAGTGGTCGGGAGTGGCAATAATAACACCATCTATTTCAGGACTTAACAGCATTTCTTGGTAAGTTCTGAATCTTTTAGGGCTATTGTCGTCTGTTTTTACTGTTTCTAAAGCTTCTTCTGCACGAACATCAAATAAGTCGCATACACCAGTGAATTTAACATTTAAATTTTCTTGCTCTAAAAAATCTTTAAGACGCGTATCATTAGAATTTTTTAGTGCAGATTTTTGCATATTTTCCTTCCATTCTTTGGAAACAAAACCTGATGCTTTTACCAATTGCTTACCACGGATACCAAAACCTATAATGCCTAACCTAATCGGGTCACCTGCCATAGAACCTCCTACTGGTGGTTTAGCTGCTTCAATATCAAGTTCTTTGAGAATACTCTCTTTCAATTCATTGTCATAATTTTTTTTCTTTACCGAGCTAAAGGCAAATGCACCTAAAACCGGAACTGCTGCCAAACCTTTTATCAGGTCTCTTCTTCCTATTCCTTTTTTATTTTTATCTGTTGCCATGTTTTTCTTTTTTTGGGGTTAAACTTTTTTCATTACTTGCTCATCTTCCTCCTGCGTTATACTTTCTTGTGGTCTATTTATGAGTCTATCAAGTCCAATTAATCTACTTGTTGGGAAAGTGAATAATACTGCTAATGCAAATATTTCTATTAAGTTTTTATTTACTATGAGGTAGCTACCTTCAGAAGGTAAAGCATATTTAAGTCCTACTAGAGGTGGGTGTGATAGGTAATACATAGAAAGAAGCACTATACCTGCAATTGCAGCTGCTCTACTAAATAATCCAAGCATTAACCCTAAACCTATAGCAATTAATCCCCAAATATTCACAAAGTTTACAACTTCAAGTACTTGCGGATTGCTTGCTAATGAGTGAAAAAAGTCTGCGAAAATCCATTTGGAATCCATCAAAAATCCTCCTGCAGACCAGCTCGGATTATACAATTTAACAACGCCTTCATAAAGGAAATGCCAACCAATTAAAATTCTTAATACAACCAAGGCAGTAAGCTGACCGTCACTGTATTGGTTTTTTAAACCAGTTTTTAATGTTGTTTTCATATTCAATAAGTTTTGTGATAATTTAGATAGGTTGTTAGTAATTTTTTAAGTGATTAAAATCACGATAAAATTCATATAAAGGAGGTTGAAAAAAGATGACCATTATCATAACGGTCTGTGATTATTATCAAAAATTAGTAAAGAGGTGTATGAGAAGCAACTTAAGTATAATGAAGGGCGATTATTTCTGAATGAGGTGCATTATACAACAACTAAGTGGGATTTATAGCAATTTTATGCATATAAAAAACATGTTTATTTAACTAAAAATCTTTTTAATAATCCCTCATATGCGTCTATGCGGCGATCTCTAAAAAAAGGCCAAATTCTTCTTACATTCTCACTTCTTTTTAAGTCGATGTCAACTAAAAAATTAGCCTCTTTATCATGAGGTGCATTTACTAATATTTCTCCTTGAGAACCTGAAACAAAACTATTTCCCCAAAATGTAATTCCACCGGTTACTCCAGAAAAATCGACTTCATAACCCGTTCGGTTTACGCTGATCAGTGGCAATCCATTGGCAATGCTATGTGCTCTTTGCGAGATAGTCCATGCATCTAATTGTCTTTGTTTTTCTGTTTCACTATCACTGCTTTCCCAACCAATAGCAGTAGGGTAAATAAGTATATCAGCTCCTGCTAGTGCCATAAGTCGAGCCGCTTCAGGATACCACTGATCCCAACAGATTAGTAACCCTAATTTACCCACCGAAGTAGAAATAGGTTGAAAACCTAAATCTCCAGGAGTGAAGTAAAATTTTTCATAGTAAGCGGGATCATCAGGTATATGCATTTTCCGATACTTTCCGGCTATGCTTCCATCTTTTTCAAAAACCACAGCTGTGTTATGATAAATTCCTGGTGCTCTTTTTTCAAAAAGTGAAGTGACTAGTACTACACCTGTTTCTCTAGCTACCTTGCTAAATAATTCAGTTGAAGGTCCGGGGATTTGTTCAGCCATATCAAAACGATTTACATCTTCGGCTTGGCAAAAATATACACCTGTGTGTAGCTCTTGTAGAACAACTAATGTAGCACCTTGTGATGCTAATTCTTTAATTCCCGAAATAGATTTTTGAATGTTTTCTTCTCTATTTTCAGTGCAACTCTGTTGTACTAAACCTGCTTTTAATACATCTGTTTTATGCATTTCTGCTATTTTTATAGACCAGTACAATATTATAAACCTCTATTTATAACTTCTGCTTTTTAAAGAAAAATTTACCGCGATGCAAATTGGCTTATTGTCAGATACACATGGTACTATAAATGATGAAATGTTACAATATTTTAAAGATTGCGATGAGATTTGGCATGCAGGAGACCTTGGTTCCCTTGAAGTAGTTGAACAAATACAAAGATTTAAAACCTTAAAAGCGGTTTATGGTAACATTGATGATGCGACTATCAGATCAGTTTGTCCTGAAGAACAGTTTTTCATTTGTGCTGGTTTAAAAATATATATTATTCATATTGGTGGATATCCGCCCAAATATACCAATAAGCTAAAAAAAAGGCTTGACACATTACAACCCGATGTATTTGTTTGCGGACATTCTCACATTTTAAAGATCATTCCCGATAGAGAAAGAAATCTATTGCATCTTAACCCGGGAGCAGCGGGCAATCATGGATTTCATAAAGTGCGTACTATGCTACGCTTTGCAATTAAGGAAAGTCGCGTTTGTGATATGGAATTAATTGAATTGGGGAAACGGGGTAAAACTTAAAAAGTTTACCCAAATGCTTTAGGCGACATTCGGGTAAATGATATATATATATTAAAGAGAATATTAGTCCTCTTTTTTCTCTTCTTCTTTTTCCGTAGGAGCAGTTTCCTCAGTAGATTGTTTTCCTTCTACCTTCTCCTCAACAACTGCTTCAGCTTTTGCTTCTTCAACAACAGGGGCTTTTTCTTTTACTACCTCCTTTTTAACAGTTGTTTCTTCAGCTTTCTTTTCAATTTTTTTTGCCTTAGATGTATTTTTCTTAAAAGACTCCTTAATTTCCTGGACGTCAACATTTTTAAGAACAGGCTTAGTATTAAGCATCTTTATAATAATATTTTTATTCTTTGCTCTAAGTCTATTCTTTAAAACTTTTCTTTTAAGTGTAATCGATGCCATTTGCTTTCAATTTTTTTCGAGGTGCAAATTTACAATATTTGATGAAATATTGAAATAAATGATGTGAAATCACAAAAAGTTTAAGCTTAGTATCACGGTAGTGAGAAGTAAGCCATTTTTTACATACTTTATATCTTTTTTATGAGAATGATTAATACTATAAATACTTCGATATGTAATGAAAATGTCTATGAAATATTTGATGTTTCTCCTATCAATTGTTTGTTTATTTGGAGCTTGTAGAACTGCAAAGCAAAACCCAACTGATTTTACTCAAACTGAACAACAAGATGAAGGTGTCATTTTTTTGAGTTTTAAGATTTTTAAAGATAGCACACTAAAAGAGCAAGTAGAATTAATAAATAAAATTTGGACTTCAGGAACATTAAAAGAAAAGAGAGGTGTTAAAAAAAAAGCTACTGAGGAGATGGTTGAAATTTTTTTTTTCGATGAAGAAAAGAATCTCCTCAAAAGTGTAATACTTGAAAACCCTCTACATGCGCACATGGAATACTTTTCACCTGAAGGGAAGATTAGCACAAAAAAAGTGGACTTAAAAGAAGCTTTTTTAACTATTAGAACAGCATTATCTTTAGATGCTGCTTATGTAAGAGTAGTTATCGGCAAAAATACAAGTAGTAACTTTATTGAACTAAAATGAAGAAAATTAGTCTCTTGTTTATTTCGCTCTTTATACTTTTTGAAGTAACGGCACAACAATTTTTATTAGATACATTGTTCTTTAATGGGCAGAGTGAAAAAAGGATTAACTACGTAATTTTAGGTGATGGATATTTAGAAGCACAACTAGCTTCTTTTCGACAAGATGCTGAACAGTTTGCCAATGATTTATTCAATACTTCACCCTATAAAGAGTATAAAAATTACTTTAATGTTTTTGCCATTTCGGTATCTTCTAATGAAAAAGGAGCTGCTGTAAACCCTGATAACCTAATTGATAATTACTTTGGAAGTACCTTCAATTTTGCAGGAATAGAAAGGCTTTTAGTTCCGACTCGTGGAGATAAGGTCATTGAAGTACTTGCTAATAATTTTCCTCTTTACGATCAAGTAATTATGCTAGTCAATTCCCCTAAATATGGTGGGTCAGGGGGATGGGTGGCTACTGCTTCAACTAACGCGGCATCAAGTGAGATTGCTATCCATGAACTAGGTCATTCATTTGCTAACTTGTCTGACGAATATTGGGCTGGAGAACAGTTTGCTAACGAAACTGCAAATATGACACAAGAATCTTCAACAGATTTGGTGAAATGGAAAAACTGGATGAACGATTTAGGTATTAGTATTATTCCACATACAGGAAATAGTACCTGGCATAAACCACATAATAATTGCAAAATGCAATTTCTGAATAATCCTTTTTGTGCTGTTTGTAGAGAGCAATTTATCAGAACTACACAACAACTCATATCTGCTATCGATCAATACACGCCTATAAATACTGAAAAAAGTGATGATCCAATAACATTTAGTATTAGCTTGATAGTACCAGTACCTAACACCCTGAAAGTAATTTGGCTTCTTGACGATAAAAAGATAGGTGAAAATGTTATTTCGTTAGATTTAGATCAATCCTTATTGAGTGGCGAATCCCACATATTAAAAGCCAGTGTATATGATAGCACTTTATTCGATAGGAAAGACTCTGTTTATATTAATACAGTAGTCTGGAATATTGATACTACTATATCTTCTAGTATTGAACAAAAGTTAGAAAATAGAAAACAATTGGGGATCATAACAAATGTTGAGAATGTAATTTCGGATATCAACTTAAATGCCTTTCCAAATCCATTAAGTAATAAGGTAACTATAGAGTATGAGTTAAAGAATAAAACTCATACTGAATTACTTATTTTTAATTCAGAGGGCAAGCTAACGCATAAATTTTTAGAAGAGCAGCAATACCCAGGGACTTATCATTATGAAGTGGAGACTGCTAATTACAGTAGTGGTTTGTATTTTCTGGTTTTCAAATCTGATAACTTTTATAAAACAATCAAAATGATGAAGGTTGATTGAGTTATGAATCTTATAGTTCAAGATTATCCTAAAACGAAGTAACCTGGAAAGTTTATTGAATTTGAAAAACTTAGTACTTACTTCTGAGAATGGATAATTATTCTATAACCTACTTTCGAAACAAATCTAATTTTTCTCCCAAATATATTTTATAATACATTCTTCTATTTCGCATTCGTTCCCGTTATTTTATAAGCTGCTTCCAGCAGGTTCATATAGTATTATTTTAAGTTTATTGCCTATATTTAGCCTAATGAATGATTTTTTAGGTAGTCATCAAATGTTTGATTACCCTAGCTAAAAACGATACATAAAGATTTTTTTAATGAGTACCTTAAGATACCACAAAGTTGATAGCCAACGTTTCGGTTTGATTATTTATAGAGCTAGGTTAGATGAAATAGACTCCTCCTCGTTACTTAATCAAATATTAGAAAATAATGTGGATACGGCTATTATTAGAATTCCTACTATTATACTTCCTCAGTTACATCGGCTTGAAAAAACTGCGCTGCCCTTTATTGTAGCTGATACTTTAGCTTATTATAAAAAAGACATTACTACTTTACAGGCGCAAGAAATAAAGAATAAAGACCTTACTTTTATAAGAGCAGGGCAAGAAGAACACGAAAGGTTAAACTACATTGTGAAAGAAACCTTTGGGAATTATGTAAATCATTACCGTATCAATCCCTTTTTTGATAATCAAAGCGTAACAGAAGGTTACCAAGATTGGGTGAGAAGTTATGCTGAAGGAGGTGAAGAACGTATTTGTTGGTTAGTAAATAGGGGAGAAGATACTATAGGATTTGCTACTTTTAATTTCCAAACTGAAGGAAAAGCAAAGGGTATTTTATATGGTGTTTTACCAAGTGAAAGAGGAAAAGGAATATTTGGTGATATCATGCACAATGCTGAAAATTATGCTTTGGAAAGGGGTGGAATTGATACGGTGCAGACTACCACTCAAATTGAGAATATCGTTGTGCAAAAAGTTTGGACGTCAACCGGTTATACGCTAGATCATACAAGTAATACCATTCATATAGATGCTCTACTTACAAAATCAGTATTCGATAATTTTACAGTGCCCGTTACTATACACGGTCACGATTCAGATACACCCAAAGTATCTAACCGCCATATACTCAAACAAATTAACTGGCAGTTTGATTTTAAGCAAAACATTGTTACAAAAAATCATCGTTTTGTAAATATTGAGCCTATGCATGTTGATATAGAGTATGAACTCCATTTTTCTTTTCCGACAGGTAGCAAGGGTTTATTGAGGGTAACTGATCAAGAAGGAAAAACCTTTATGTTGGTTTATTTCGACCTACGCCACTTTGTAGCTTAAATCTTTCTCAGAGTGTCTGACTCATGAATAAAGTGACCTTCTTTTTTATCTTGTGCTTTTGCAAACATGGCTTTGGCTACTTGTTCACCAGTAATACCTTTGTATTTAGCAGGGATTAAAAAATCAA
This sequence comes from Bacteroidota bacterium, assembly GCA_038748185.1. Lineage (GTDB taxonomy): Bacteria > Bacteroidota > Bacteroidia > Cytophagales > Flammeovirgaceae > Chondrinema. Next base: position 4,118 of record JBCDJE010000024.1, on the reverse strand, counting down.
ATGTTTGGGCTAAGAACTTACCAATGTCTTCACCTATGCGTTGTTCTTGCCTATTACCCAATAATAAAGAAGGTCTAAAAATATGTACAGATTGAAAGGGCATATTTTTGATAGCTGTTTCAATTTCCCCTTTTATCCTATTATAATAGACCATTGAACTGGCATTTGCTCCCATTGACGAAACAAGAAAAAATCTCTTAGCTTCATTAGCTAAAGCTAATCTTGCGAAATGAGTAACGTATTCAAAATCAACCTTATAAAAAGCTGCCTTCGAACCTGCTTTCTTCATAGTAGTGCCAAGGCAACAAAAAGCATCATCAATTTTAATATTTAATTTAAGACTTTCTAATGTATCAAAATCAACGACTTGCTCAGTTAAGCCTTGAGGAGATTGTGCTTGGGTACGTCTTACAAGAGAAAACACTTGTTGGTAGTAACTATCTTTTACAAGTATTTTGCATAAAGCTTTTCCTATAAGACCACTTCCACCAGCAATAAGGGCGCGTTTTTGATTCTCCATAAAACAAAATTACTAATAATCAACAGTTTCAGGTGTAGTGCTACCGGCTTTATAAGGAAATGTTGAAAATATTTTTTTTACTGTATGATTAATTTTTTTACTAATATCTGTAGGAATAGCTTCAACAGTTCCTTCAGCACTGCCAAGCCAGATACTCTCAGTACCGCTGGCGTTTTCAAGATGTATTACAAGGCTGCCTTTTTTAAGCTGCTCTACTTTTACCCTATACTCCTGATCGAAGCTATCTATATAAGGTAATGGGGCTGTAATAACCGATCTTTTGTCTTCTAACTTTATAAAATATTCAATTCTAAGATCGGGAGATAAGCTATCTTTTTTGAAACCTTTCCGCTGCATCTCTTTTTCAATAGCCTTTTTAATCATTTCTCGATGTACTTGGTTATCATAAAGTGGTTGCCCAGGCTTTACAATTTCTTGTAAAGGAGACCAGTAATAGGTAGCTGTTCGACTAAAATCTTTGTCTTTTTTAAAGTGGGAACGAAACTTAATTTTGGGTGAACAAGCTACAATAAAGAACACCAGACAAGATGTGATGAATAAATGTAATATCTTCATGAGTTAATTTTTGAGGTTAGGTTAATTTACTTTTTTTATATCATTTTTTCTTTGAAGAAAATCAGCAAATAAATTGATACTTCGCACCATCGTGTAATTTTCTGGGTAGGAAATAGAGCATTTCATACATTAATATAAGGGCTTTATATTGACAGGTATAGTATGTTTTAAAAAGCGCTTGTGCTTAATTTTCTTTGTTTGAGGAAAACTTACATATTTGCATGAATTATTTTTTCAACATAAGAAAACGAAATGAAATTACTTCAAACAATAATTGCAGGCTTTTTAGTAATTGGAGTGTCTGTGAGTTGCGACAAATTGGCTGGTGGTGATACTATTAGCAATGCAAGTATAGAAAGTTCACTCGATTCTGTGAGTTATAGCGCTGGTGTGAGCTTGGGAAACAACTTGAAAAGCCAAATAGAAGACTTTAGTTCAGACTTGGTTTTGAAAGGAATGGCTGATGTATTAAAAGAAAAAGATTTAGTGATAAGCCAAGCACAATGCGAACAGCTTATTCAAGAGTTTGTTACGCAAAAACAGCAAGAGCAAGCAGCAGAAGGACAGCAAACAGCGCAAGAAAATCTTGAAAAAGGTATGGCTTTTTTAGAAGAGAACGGAAAAAAAGATGGCATTACTACTACAGAAAGTGGTTTACAATATGAAGTCATGAAAGAAGGTACAGGTGCCTCCCCAAAAGCAGAAGATGTAGTAACGGTACACTACCACGGGACACTACTAGATGGAACAGTATTCGATTCATCGGTTGACAGAGGCGAGCCTACTTCTTTTCCATTAAATCGCGTAATTCCGGGTTGGACTGAGGGGCTTCAGTTGATGAAAACAGGCGCAAAATATAAGTTTTTTATACCTTCGGCACTTGCTTACGGGCCAGCTGGCTCAAGAGGAGCTATTGGACCAAATGAAACTCTCATTTTTGAAGTGGAACTGATCTCTATTGGAGAGGCACCACAATAAGCATATAGTTATTATAATCAGTTTGAGCTGATTAGTATAGCCTCAGTAAATCATAATTTGCTGAGGCTTTTTGGTGAAAAGTTTTGTAGACTATCAGTACTTTTTTTGTTAGAACTACTAAGTCTTGAGCATTTTTAAACTGTTGCTCAAAATGTAATTTATCTTTTGGATATCACTAAAAGTAACTATAGATTTAGGTGTATCAGGATTGGTTATTTTACGTTGTATTTCGTATTCCCACCAATTTACATTGTGCCATTTATCAAGTTTAAAGCCAATACCACTATAAGTACCAATATGTTTAAATCCCATACTTTGGTGAAAAGCTTCGCTTGCTTTATTAGGTGTAACAATTCCTGCATAAGCATTGAAATAACCTAAAACCTTAAGGATTTTGAGTAAACTTGTATAAAGGCATGTGGCAAAACCTTTATTTTTATACTTTGGATGTACATAAATTGAGGTTTCAACTGCCCATTGGTAAGCAGTACGTTCCCGATGTGGAGAAGCATAGGCATAACCTGTTAAACGATTATCTTGCAAGCCTACAATAAAAGGATAGTGCTTATATTTTTTGAAAAATCTTTCTTTTAAAGTTTTATCTGAAGGTACTTCGTATTCAAAAGAAATAGGTGTGCTTACTACTATTGGATTGTAAATTTCAAGAATACCTGTAATATCTTCTTCACTTGCTAATCTTATTGAAAACTCGGAATTCATGAAACAGTGAGCTCTTTTGGGATGGTATCCATTTTCTTTTTCGTATTTTCCACAATCATACAAACACTAGCATCTCCTGTAACATTTACTATTGTTCTACACATATCAAGAATTCTATCAGGAGCTAGTATTAAGGCAATACCTTCGACAGGAATTTTTGCTTGTTCAAGAACAATTACCAGCATAACTATACCAGCACCGGGCACTGCTGCTGCTCCGATGGAAGCCAAAGTAGCTGTAAGTACTATACCTAACTGTTGACCAATGGTTAAATCAAGTCCGTAAGCCTGCGCAATAAATACAGCTGCAACTCCTTGGTATAAACTAGTACCATCCATATTTACAGTTGCACCAAGGGGCAAAACAAAGCTGGCTGTTTCGTTAGATACACCAAGGTGTTTTTCAACACGTTCCATAGTTACAGGTAAAGTAGCAGCACTTGAACTTGTAGAGAAAGCCATCATTTGTGCAGGAAAAATACCTTTAAAAAAATCTTTGTATTTGAATTTCGCAAAGAATTGCACTAATAAAGGATAAAATATGGTAATCATAATGGCTAGACCAACAATAACAGTAGCCCCATACATTGCTAATACTTTTAATAATTCAAGTGCTCGCTCAGGATTTTCTCCGGCAATATCTACCAGTAAGGAGCATAAAAGTGCAAAAACGCCATAGGGAGCAAATAGCATGATAATATTTACCATTTGAATAACAATCTCATTCAAACCGTCAAAAGCTTTTTTTATAGGCGCTACTACTGGAGAGTTCACCATAACCATCGCAACCCCAAACAAAATAGCAAAGAAGATTACTTGTAACATATTTTTGTTGTCGGTAAACGAGGCAAATACATTACCGGGGATCATATCAACAAGTGGTTGTAACGGACCGTCATTTTTGACTTTTAATGCTTGACCGGTTCTTTTTTGCGTATCCTTCGCGAAACTTTCGCTAAACTCTTTACGAGTTTCTTCTGTAAAGCCTTTTCCCGGTTGGGTGATATTTACTAGCAAAAGTCCAAGAGAAACGGCCACTATAGTTGTGCATAAATAAACAAACAAGGTTTTCCCCCCCATGGCAGAAAGCTGAGAAACATCTGTAAGGCTGGTAATACCTTTAATAAGTGAAAAGAGCACCAAGGGAACTGCAATTAACTTTAAGGCATTGATAAACATCACACCAAATGGTTTTATCCAATCATTAGAAAATTGGTTACCTCCAGTATTTATTAAAACCAGCCCAACAATAATTCCTAAAACCATTCCTATGATAATCTGCCAATGTATTGCAATTTTCTTCATTATACGTTTCTAATTTAAGG
>JBCDJE010000023.1:0-14947 GCA_038748185.1 Bacteroidota bacterium | reverse complement strand
CTATTTCTTTAGTTTTAATTTCAGTGAGATAGGCAATTAGGCCATAAAGACCTAGCATGCCGATAAAAATAGCTATTGAAGCAAAAATGCTTGCCATAGTTGACATTTTCTCTTCTCTTTCATAGAATTTCTCAATATCTTCATTTAAAAAACTATAAGAAAAATCATATTCAGGATATAAGCTTTTGTAAATTTTTTCAATTTCCTTAATGCCAGCGTTAATGTTTAAAAAAGCTACTTTTACTGCGGCTATCTCGTAGCGAGAAGCTTGGGTTGTAATGAGTACAGGATCAATTTGATTTCGCAAAGATTTAGTATTAAAATCTTCGATTACTCCTTTTATCAAACCTTCTGTTCCCCACATTTTTATACTTTCACCTACAGCTTTTTGTGGTTCAGTTATGCCTATCATTTTCATTAAGCTTTCATTAATTAAAAAATCTTTTACTGTATCACTTTCAGAAAGATTCTCTCCTGCTAAAAGCCTCAATTCATAAGTGGGTAAATAATCACTATCAGCCAATTTATATTCGGTACTATAATCTCCAGGATTTGAAGGAAAATAAAAATTAGTGGCTGAAACAGACCCTGACATAGGCGGTCTGTATGCCAGAGAAATTTTTTCCACTTCTTTCAATTGCTGTACTTCTGCTTTAAAAGATTTTGCCCTTATCGGGTTTTCTTCACCCAAATCAACCGTTAATACAGCTTCTCGATTAAAACCAACATCTGCAGTTTTCAAAAACTCGTGCTGTTGCCCAATAACAATGGTGCCGATAATAAACACTTGAGAAATTACAAATTGAAAAACCACTAGTCCTTGCCTCAATTTTTTTCCTCCAGTTTGCGTATTTGACATGGAATTTTTAAGAGAATGAATTGGCTTAAAACTTGAAATAAGTTGAGCAGGATACAACCCGGCTAACAAGGTGAGTCCAATAAATAAAAGCAATAAAAAGATAGCTAATTGCAGAAGCTCTGTACTAAAAATAGAAATACTTTTTCCTATTAAAGGGTTAAGGTATAATAGCCCTACCTCAGCTAGACAAAAAGCTATCAATATTGAAAGAAAAACCAGAAAAGCTGTTTCTCCTAATAATTGTACTAGCAGAATACGCTTGCTACTTCCCATTACTTTCCTAATCCCAACCTCTTTAGAGCGTTTTACAGCCAGTGCTGTAGATAAGTTGATAAAATTTACACATGAAGTAACCAGAAGAAAAATACCAATAATAGCCATAACTAATAAGGTGTCCTTACTCATGGTTTTATAACTAAAATTGGATAACTCAGTATTGAAGTGGAGTTCGGAAAGTGGTTGCAGGGTGATAATAGAATTGTCGTCATTGTGTTCTTTAAAGTACTTATTGATAAATGCAGGTAACCCTGCTTCAATTTGTTGAGGACTTGTTTTTTCATCGAGTAGAATGTAGAGCTGATCATCACTAGAAACACTGCCCCAGCCTTGATCTTTTTCCCATTCTTTTCTTACGGTACTGTAAGCAATTAACATATCAAATTGGAAATCTGTATTTTCCGGATAATCCTCCATAATGCCTTCTACCATTAGCTCTCTTTTAAAATCTATTTGAAAAGTTTTCCCTATAGGATCTTCATTCTTAAAATATTTTTCAGCAAACTTTTTTGATAGCACTACCTTATTAGGATCTTGCAGAATTTTTTCTGGATTACCTTTTAAAAGTTTCCTGTCAAAGATTCTGAAAAAGGCTCCATCGGTATAGGCAATACCTGTTTCTTCGTTAAATTTTCGCTCAACATCAATCAAAATAATCCCCCCCTCTTTATTGCTTATAAAAACCTGATCTTTTACTTCAGGAAAATCATTTTTAAACGCTTCAGGAAATACAATCTGGACTCCAGGTGTATAATCTTTACCTGCACCATTGGCCTTTTCAGATTCAGTAACTAGGCGGTGAATATTATTAAAATTGCGATGATACCTATCGTAACTAAACAAAAAAGTGAGCATTAAATAAATGATTAAGGCAGTACTGATGCCAAGAGATAGACCACCCAGATTTACAATAGTATGAATTTTCTGTCTTTTGAAATTTCTCAATGCAATGAGTATAATATTTTTGAACATAACTTTGATTTTATTTGTATAGATTAATGCTTTTTAATCAGTATGTAGCGACTCTACCGGATTTTGAAGTGCTGATTTAATAGATTGATAACTAACAGTAAACAATGCAATGAACATAGCTATAAGCAATGTAAGCGCAAATATCTCCCAACCAATATCAATTTTATAAGCAAAGTCTGCCAGCCAATTATTCATAAAATAATAGCCTAATGGACCGGCTATCAGAAGAGCTATCAATACTAGTAACATGAATTCTTTAGAAAACAACAACACAATCTGGTTGACTGATGCACCTAATATTTTTCTTATTCCAATCTCTTTTGTTTTTTGTAAACTGATGAAAGAAATCAATCCATAAAGTCCCAAACAACTGATAAAAATGGCTATCACTGCAAATAGGTTGAAAAGTCGGTAGGTCAGTTTTTCGGTTTTGTACATGTTAAAAATACTATCTTCCAAAAACTTATAAGCAAAGGGTTCATCAGGAAAGAACTTTGACCATTTTTCTTCCATAGCAGCTAATGTAGCTTGCTGCTTTTGGGGAGTAATTTTCACATTTGCAGTTCTCATGCGCTCTTTTATTGTCCCTATCATCAAGGGTTTTATCTCTTTATGAAAGGAAGTTAAGTGAAAATCTGCTACTACACCTGAAATAGCTACTTGCTTACCATCTCCATAAAAAATTTCTTTATACAATGCTTCCTCTGGTTTTTCTACACCAAGTAATTTCAAAAATGCTTGATTTACTACTACTGCTTCCATTGTATCGCTTTCATGAAAAGGAGCACCTGCTAAAAAATTAAATCCATAGGTTTCAAAATAATCTCTATCTGCAAGTATTACATTGCTTACATCATTCGCTCGAGTACTATCTTTTTCGAACCAAACCTCCCACGAAGCCCAACTAAATGACATAGGAATGAAGCTAGATAGGCTTACATTACTAATACCATTAAGTGTAAGCAATTCATTTTTCAGTACTTCACGTTTACTAATTTCACTTTTTGGCAAGAATACACTTACTACGTGCTCTTTCTTAAAACCCAGGTCTTTGTTCTGGGTATATTCCAGTTGTTGCATAACTACTATTGTCCCAAAAATGAATAGCTGACACAAGCAAAACTGGGTTACTACTAGTATTCTTCGCAGTGAAGCACCCTTCTTTCCCTTTACATGTATCTTATTTTTAATCGCATTAAGCGGAGTATAGGAAGCAGTAATATAAGCTGGATATAAACCAGATAAAAGGGTAATAAGAAGTACAACACAAGAAATAAAAAGGTAGATAAAAGGGTCGTTTTGCAAAGCTACCCCAAGTAAACTTTTTTTTATTTGCATTTCAATAAAAAAATTGATCTTCAAAAGAAAAAGCTCAGTTAAGCATAAAGAAAGAATTACTGAAAGAGTAACCAATAAAAAAGTTTCCCCTAAAAACTGCAAAACTAATAAGGGTATGTTACTCCCCATGATTTTTCTTACACCTATTTCCGTTGAACGAAGTACGGAAATAGCTGTAGCCAGGTTAACATAATTGATACAAGCAGAAAAAATTAAGACTAATCCAATAAAAAAAAGATACCACAAAATCTTTTTATCAGCTCTTTTACCGGTTATGGGTGGTAACTCTTTGCTAAAATGTATATCTGCTAAAGATTGTAAACCCAATTTCCAAGTTAATCCGGTCTCTTTAATTTTTTCAACGTAAATCTCATTGATCTGCTTCTGTATTAAAGCTGCATTTTTCTTTTTTTGCTCTCCTTGCCCATCAATTACAATAAAGTTTTGGTAACTATCTGAAACGGTTGTCCAACCAGCATATTTTTTAGTATTCTCCTCTAACAGGGTTGTAGAGACAAAAGCGGCAAACTCAAAGTTAGTAGCTGCAGGAGGGTCGGCAACTAAACCGGTAACCACAAGTAAGTGTTCTTTATTAAGTAATACTTCCCTCCCTAAAATATCTAAAGTGCCAAATATTTTGAAGGCTGTTTTCTCAGTTAAAACAATAGATGTACTATTCAAAAGAGCCGTCTCAGGACTACCTTTTAACCAGTTCCAATCAAATACTTTGAAGAAAGCCGTATCTACTCCGACAACATCATTCTCTATCTTAATTTGTTGTCTTACACTTCGTTCGTTTGGAATACTAAACCTGCTTTCAGTTATAAATAATTGGCTTAATACTTTTATATTGGGTATCTCTTCTTTTAGAACTTGATGAAACGGAAAGGGAATCCCGCTATGATAATGTGTATGCTCGCCAAAAACTGGAGTGGTATAAACCGTGTAAATATTATTATAATTTTCATGGTACTTATCAAAACTCGTTTCGTACCTTGTTATGAGGTAGATCACTAAAGCACAGGTAATGCCTAAAGAAAGCCCTAATACATTGATTGTGGTCAATACTTTATTTTTAAGCAGATTCCGAATGGAAGTTTTAAAAATTAGCTCTAGCATATTCAGGTGTACTTATTCTATTCTAAAAAAAATCAATACTTTTTATTGATAAGAATTGGCATAATTCTTCATTATAAGAAGCCTATCACTACTCATTTCCTGCTTTTAAAGCATCTAATAATTCGATGCTTACCCAATGAAGCTCTCCATTATTTGTATAGAAAAGATATTGATTATCAGGAGAGATAGACGCTGCAAAATCTTCTTCAGCGGTGTTTACTTTATCTCCTAAATTTATTGGATTAGTCCATTCCCCATTCTCCCCTTTTATACTGAAATAAATATCACTTTTTCCTTCACCACCAGGTTTATCGATGATGGTATACACCATAAAGCTTTCATCTGAAGCAACGAAAGGATCATATTCGTAATATTCAGAGCTTATCGGCTTTCCTACATTGGTAGGTTTAGACATGCTACCATCCTCCAAAATTTTAGTTTGGTAAATATCAAAAGAGCCTAACCCGCCGGAACGATTGGAAGAAAAAAAGGCATTTCCTTTATCGGAAATTGAAAAGAAGTATTCTTGGTAATCTGTATTGATGGGTGCAGGAAGTGCTATAGGTTCATGCCAGCTTTCACCATTTCTATCGGCATACCAAATATTAAAATCGTTGGTAGAGTCAGTCACATGAGTGGGTCTGGAAGAAACAAAATAAACACGATTGCCTTCTGTAGTAAAAAATGGATCGGCATCCTGATGATGAGGTGAAGAAAATGATGCAATCGTAGGAGCAGTCCAAACATCATTTACTTTTTTAGCATAGTAGATATTTTCTCTTGATTCAGCTTTTGTAAAGTAAAATTCTTTATATGAAGGTAAACTATAGGTTGCATTAAAAATAAAAGATTCTTTAAACCCTAAAATGGAAGGATTAAAATTTTCAGGTATAGTTGTAGGTTTTTCTAAAGTAAAATAGTCTATGTTAGTTACTTGTGCTAAACTACCAAAATGAAAAAACAACAGAAAACACAATATAGATTTACTTTTTGTTTCCATAAGTCTTACATTGATTTAAAATTTATTTATAGTTTTGGTGCAAAAAAGTTTACTCATTCTTCAAAGCATCTACTGCCTTGAGGTTCAATGCTTTTAAAGATTGTAATGCTATAATAATCCAAGCCAATAACAATCCACCTCCCAACACAATAATAAAAATACTTGCTGATATATCTATTTGATAGGAGAAATTCTGCAGCCAGTTTGAGATAAAGTAATAGCTGATGGGCGCTGCCACAATGAAGCCAAAGAAAACCAGTACAGTAAATTCTTTTGAAAGCAACATGAGAATTTCCATAACAGAAGCTCCTAATACTTTTCTTATTCCGATCTCTTTGGTTTTCTTTTCAGCGGTATAAGCTACTAAACCCAGCAATCCTAGTATAGCAATAAATATGGCTATTCCAGTGAAAATGCCTAACAGCTTTCCCAATCTCAATTCTGTCATAAAAAGTGCATTAAACGCATCATCTACGAAAAAATATTGAAAAGGTGCCCCTTTTCCTTGCATATCCCAGGCTTTTTCCAATTGAACAAGTAAATTTGGAAGATTGGTATTTTGCGCTATTCGAATGGTTAAGAAGTTACTAGGAGAAATGTAATACAACTTCGCTCCTTGTACAAAGATTGCTAAAGGCCTTATTTCACCGCTCAGATCTTCTAAATGTGTATCTTTCATGATTCCGATAATTTCAAAAGGGGGATTATCTGGATCAGGATAAGAGATATGCTTGCCTAAAAGCTCCTCGTAATTTCCATCTGTATATCCTAATTCTCTGGCTGTTGCTGCATTGATAATAATCTTATTTACATTAGCCGTATTTTCTTCATTGAAATCTCTCCCATGAAGTAAAGGAATACCTAGAAGGGAAATAAAATCAGGATCAGTTACCACATAGTTCAGGCTAAAGCGATGTCCTGAATCTACCAATTTAAAGTAATCAGAACTATAAATTCTTGGCATAACTGCATTCGAAATACTCGCTGCTTTTACCCCAGATACTTGTACCACTTTTTGTTTAAAAGCTTGTTGAAAATGAAGCAGGGTGCTGCCATTACTCTCTTCTTGAACTCCCAGCATCTCAAGATTTCGGATGCTCATCAAGTTTTCTCTTTCATAGCCTAACTCTCTGCTGCTCATAAACTGAACTTGCGAAAGTACGAGCGCTGTACAAATCACCATAAAAGAAGAAACAGCAAATTGTAACCCTACCAGAAAACTCCTGAAGTTTTTATCGCTTCCTTTGGCTGTGGGCATTTTGCCTTTCAATACTTGAACTGGCTTAAATTGGGTGAGGTAAAATGCTGGATAAGTACCAGCTGCTAGTCCGGTGAAGAGGGTAGCTAAAGGTAAAAACAATATAATTTCTTTATAGGCTGAAATGGGTTTGTAAAAAGTGTTTAGGGTTATTGTATTAAAATAAGGGCGTAGTAGCTCACAAATACCCAATGCCAATAAAGCGGCAAAAGCACTAATTACCATCGATTCAAAAATAAACTGATAAATCAAAGCCCTTTTGGAAGAGCCCAATGTTTTTCTTAAACCTATTTCTCGTGCACGTCCGGCAGCCCTGGCAGTCGCTAAATTCATAAAATTGATACAAGCCAATATAAAAATGAAGAAAGCAGCTAACCCAAATACGTATAAATTCTCCATGTCTCCTACAGGATCGTAGGCATAAGGATTTGCTATACCTTTCGATTTAAGATGAATAGCTGTAAGTGGTTGCAGGTAGAGCTCCCAAGGTTTTCCGTTCTTTTTAACGAACTCATCATAGCTATAACCCATCGTCCTCTGCAAAGTACTTCCTGCGTATTTAGGCGGTATAGCCTTTATTTTTTGATCCAGTTCTTGCCAATCTGTCCCGGGTTCCAACAATATATAAGCAACACAATTCGACCAAATCCAACTCCATTCAAAGCGCTTTACCACAGGAAAAGTTGACATAGAAAACATGAAGTCGAAATGAAAGTGAGAAGCATAAGGCATATCTCTCACCACCCCAGAAACCTTTACGTTTTTCTGTTCTGTTCCATTGTCAATTTTCAATAGTCTTCCCAAGGCAAGTGCAAATTCCTTTTCCTCAATACCAAAATATTTTTGAGCTATTTCTTCGGTGATTACCACAGCATTTTGCTCTGCTAAGGCATTTTCAGGACTACCTGCAAGCCATTCGAAATCAAATAAATTAAAAAAAGAAGGGTCTATGGCAGCAATTTTCTTTTCTTCGAATGCGGCAAGTTGTTTAGTTTCTTCTTGATAACTCACAAAATAATTTCCAGGCTGAAATACTCTGGCAGCTTCTTTTATTTCGGGGAAATTATCTTTTAATAGTCCTGCTAGCGGTGGACCACATCCCGTTAACTGAAAATCCTCTTGAGACCAAATATTTGTTTGGCTAACCCGAAAAATTTGTTCGGCTTTTTGATGATGTCGATCGAAGGACGCTTCTGAAGAAATATAAATTAAGATAAAAAGGCAGGCTGCCAGACCTACTGCCAGACCTATAATATTAATTAAGCTGTAATACTTTTGCTTTAACAGGTTTCTAAAAACTACTTTTATAATATTGAGGAACATAATGCTATTTTTTTTATAGCTGTTTCAAGCAAAGTGCCATAGTTTAAAGCACTGTAAATCAAGTATTTATTTCAGTAACTTCATTTTAAGTGTATCGAAATCGTTACACTCACTGTTTGCTATTGATACAGCTTTTGCGTAATAAAACAGTGAAATGAATTTTTCTCAAGAAATATGACTTTTCCTAAAAACACTTTGAAGTTTATTCTGAAAAATAGAAATTACTAATCTAACATCATTTATATTTTCTTGAAAATGTATCAACTCAGAACATTAAACTATTCGTTTATATCAATTTTAATTCTACTTTTTGCTTGTAGTGATAATAATGACATTCCTACCGAAAACTACTTACGTGTTCGAGTTAATGGCGTGGAATGGGAAGCATTCCAGATAAATATACAAAAGCAAGAAGTAAATAGTGGTGAGGTTGAAATAAGTATTGTAGCAACATCCGATCTTAACGAAGCCGTGATAATTGGTATTCAGGCTTTTGAAAACGAATTACAAGGAAGAACTCAGGAAGTAACCAGTCTTGCTAATGGAGATTTTTTTGGTTACAGATCACCCGGCGCAGGTACTGGTCTGGAAACACATTCATCGTTTGGTTGTAGTTCGATTGATGGTACTATTTTTATCGAAGAATATAATGCTGAAGAAGGTTACATTAGTGGCTCATTTGGTGGAACAGTTTGTGAACAAGGAGGTCAAAATCCCATAACGCTTACCGAAGGAACATTTACTCGGTTAGCTTTTGATTAGAAGTTGAAATTTTTTCCAACGCTTCCTTCATCTTTGTTCCTAAAAATTGTTCTTGGGAAATAATTTCATTTAATGCTACTGCCATTAAATTCAAGTTTTCCCTTAATAACTATCTTCTATGTATTTCTCTGGAAGAAATTATCCCGATAATTACTTTTAGAGATGCTTCAACTCCAGAGTGCTGGATGTTATATAATGAAGAAAGTAAGTATATTTCTTCAAATGAGAATTGATCCATCACATTGCTTTGCTGTACAACAGACCAAGCAGTAGAACTAGGTAGTTTTCCAGCTAGTGTGTTTCCCCGAAAATTTTCCAATACTATTTTATCTCCAACAAACAATTCTTGTTGTGCAAGGCTTTCATCTTCAAGATATTTATTTACATTTTCAAGGACTAATTGATGTTTTTGCTGCCAACCTTCGATGATTTTGAGATTTTCACTTATTTCATTTCTAATAGTTGATATTGCATGGACTTTTAATTTTCGTTTCTTCCTTTCATCAATTTTTTCATTTATGTAGAGGGCAAATAAAACGCTAAAAACGATTAATGTAGATTCTACTAAAAACTTTAGCAGCAACTCTTTAAAATTTGTTTTTGCTTTCATCTGTTTAGAATTGTTTTTAGTGGTCAGATGGAACTTACCATGTCCAAATAATCATTCGCGTATGTGAGTTAATAATTATTTGCTCATGGACGTTTCACCTGTTTAAATTTTTTTGATTGCTGAATGTTCAAAAAATTTGAATGCATTCAGGAACGTACACAAATTTTAATCATCTTTCTGTGTGAATTTGAGATGAGTAAAATTCATGTTTGTTTCATTATAGTTTAGCGTTTTATCTGTATATCTTTCACACATCTACAACCTACATTAAGAAATTTCTGTCGTGGTTTCATTGAAGCTAAAAGCCATGGAGTAATACTCTTGTTATCTATATTCTTCCAACTTAAAACTATCTTTTCACTTTCTGCATCTGGAACAAATGTATGTAAATCCTCTCCCTTCCTTAATTGCCAGTCGTTTGTCCATTCCCATAGCTCTGTTCTATATTCAAGAGCCCTTTCTTCATACCGTAAAACTTTTTTTACAGCAAATTGCCATTCTTTTACGGTAGGCAGACGCATACCTTTCCACCGACAATACGCCTCAGCTTCATACCAAGAGAGTTGCGCAACGTGTAAATTAACATTTTTCTTTTTTATCAAATATTCCTGTGAGCTTGTGTTTTTAAAATGATCAGACTCAGTATCTGTAACTTTATATCCTGTACTTGTTATAAAAAAACTGAAATCAGTTACTGAAACTATTTTCTTGTGAATCAAGAATCCTCTTATTTTTTCCTGCGAATTTATTTTTTCTTTCACATACAAATAGTCGCCACCAGGCACAAAGATCATATTTTCAGGAACAAGCGTTTTTTCCGGTAAGGTTTCAATAAAATTCGTTTCCTGGGTAGGCTTTATAGGATCATTAAGTAAAAATGTCTCCATTTGGTTTTGCTGTTTGGCTTCATAATTCTGCTTACTCGCAATACCTTCTTCAAAAATACTATCCTCAGTCCCAAGTTGCTTTTTTGTAATACCTACTTCATTGTGTTTTTGGCAACTCTGTTGAACAAAAACGATAGCTACTAAGAAAAAAAATATAACTCTATTCATAAAAAAATAGGTAATGATTTACCTATTCCCTAAGAAAAGGCAAAAGATTCCTAAAAACAATTTTTCTTCTTTAAAGAACACCTTACTCCATTAAAGATTATCTTCTTAAATTTGTTTTTTTAAACAGTAAAATATGTTAGAAATAAGGAAAGGGCAGCATCAAGATATCAGTGCTATTGCCGATTTTCAAGTGAAGATGGCTAAGGAAACTGAAGATTATGATCTAGATCGTTCAACTGTATTGAAAGGAGTGAAGCGGATATTGGATGAACCTGCTCGTGGATATTATTTGCTTAGTGAAGTTGAAGATAAAGTGATAGCTTCTAAACTCATCCTTTTTGAATGGAGTGATTGGAGGAATGGTGAAGTTTTATGGATTCACTCACTATATGTTCTACCGGAATACAGAGGTAAGGGTATTTTTAGAAAAATGTACGATAAATTAAAGCAAGAAGTCGAGGAAAACAGTAATTATAGAGGAATCAGGTTATATGTAGAAAAAGCGAATACAAAAGCGCAAAAAGTTTATGACGCTATTGGTATGACTAATGAGCATTACGATATGTACGAATGGTTAAAATAGCTCTTAAAAAAACTTAAATACTTTCTTTTTGTATATCAGACCGTAACTTCGTAGAAGTATTTACACATAATGCGCATGTTTTTTCACAAAGAATGCCCTTATTTTTTTTGACCACTAAAGCAGAGATACGCCTATTTTGAGCAAACAATTTTTTATAAGTGTTATTTTTTCTTTTTTCTTACTAACAGAAAGTTGGGCGCAAATACCAGATTTACCAGATAGAGATGTTCAAAGAGACGAATTTGGAAATCCTATAGAGGATGAATTTGGAAATATCATTGGTCAAGATAGCGTCACGACCCAGAAGGATGAAAAAGGACGCCTCTTGTTAGAACCCGTTCCCGAAGAAATATATTCCACTCGTACTTCAGGTTTCATTTATGAAGAAGACTGGCTTTTTAATAGGAAAACTGAACATTATTTCGATTCGACCCTACATAATTTACATCGCTACAACTTTATAGATAAAAATAATTTTATGTACCAAGATTTGGGAAACTTAGGTACAGCTATTCAATCTATATTCTACGAAGCCCCCAGAAAAATTGGTAACAGGTTGGGTATCAATAACCTTGATCCAATGCTATTTAATGAAAGTAACATACAATTTCTCGATACCAAATCTCCTTTTACTAGTTGGCATTATGTACAAGGTGCTGGTGGTAGGTCTATTATTGATGTCCATCATTCACAAAATGTCAAACCCAATTGGAATGTGGGGCTTAGAATTTACCGCATAAATGCCCGCTTACTGGTAGGAACAGAACCGGCTAACCAAAATGATAGACAGGTTACACATGAGAATTATGTTTTTAAAACCAGATTCGAGTCCAACAACAAGCGTTACCGCATGCTCTTTTATGCCCAAAGTCTGAAGCATTTGGCAGCTGAAACAGGAGGTTTACAATTAAGTGGTGAAGACAGCTTGCTACTCGATAGTACTCCTCAAGCCGTGAGAGATGCCGCAGATTTAGATTTGGAATCGCTCGATGACCTTTTCAGGATAGATAATTCACTACTTGAAAACCGTTTATCCATTGTGGAAAGCCTACAAAGAGATGATCAAGCTCGGCTTTTCCATGAATATACTTTTCTAGGAAAACAAGGTTTACAGCTTTTCCATATTTTTGATTATTCGAAAAAAAAATATAAGTACTTTGACGAAAGCTTTCAAAGCAATAGTACTTTCTATGAAGCTATATCTGATGTTCCAATCAGTAATGCTGCTACTTACACACACACACAGCGCTTTTACGAAACACAAAATACTTTAGGGCTTAAGGGTAGAGCCGAAAAACTATTTTACCTATTTTATTTAAAGCAAAGTAATTTTAAATATCATTTCCAGATTGCACCCGACTTTCAAATTCCCAGAGAACTTTCTGCTCAAAGATTTTTTGGATTTAAAGGAGCTTATGACCTAAGCCCTAGTATTAGGTTCAGAGGTGATTATGAGGGATTATTAGGTAGCGATACTGGCGTGAAAGTTTACGCTGAAATGAAAACACCTTTGCTTACAGTTAGTCACAGACGCATCTCAGCAGAACCCAGCCTTATGGAGCAATATTATTTTGGCGAGGTATTTAGTTGGGACAACACTTTGGAAGATGATAATGGTGTCCGCTTGCTACGGAGCACTTCTTTTACAGAAACCGAAGTTTCGGCACCTTTGCTCAATAAAAAAGTAATACTTAGACCCTTTGCCAAATATGCTACTTTCGATGACTACATATATTTTGATGCAAAAGCACTCCCTAATCAACACGGTGAAACCATTACAGTTTTGCAAGCTGGCTTAGATATGGAAACGCATTTTAGTTGGCTACACCAAAGAATTTTTGGCATTTATACCTTAAACGATACTGAATCGATTATTAGAATGCCTGAGATTTTTGCAAACTACCAAATATACTATCAAGGCAATCCCTTTAGATTTCCTATTTTAATCCAAACTGGTTTTGACTTCCATTGGAATTCTGCCTTTTTTGCAGATGCTTACATGCCAGTAACACAACAATTTCATTTACAAAACGACTTAGAACTGGGCAATTACTTGCGAGGAGATTTCTTCTTAAATTTCCAGATGAAAAAGGTAGTGATGTTTTTTAAGATGACGAATGCCTTACAAGGAATTCAAAGAGAAGGGTATTTTGTTACACCCATTTATATGGGGCAACCACGTACTTTTGAATTTGGTGTCACTTGGTTAATGTATGATTGATAGTATTGCTTTTCACAAAGCGGTCAATGCGATGTTGTTTAATATTTCAAGTAAAACGAAGTCATAAAATACTTTTATAAAAAGGCTTTTCTTGTAAAGCTTGAATAAGCACAAACAAAGCCAGAAGCCCGTAAAGCGCCCCGAAAAAAAATGTAAGTTTTACATTTTTAAATAAATAAAATGCTAACAGTGGAAACACCTGTAATGCATGCATGCCTATAAAATGGGCTATTCTTAAATCTCCATGTGTTATACTCCAGTTAACTAGCGGAAGCCCTATACTACCATCTTGTGAGCCAACTGTATACCCCATATTAGCTCCCATCATAAAACCCTGAAAAGAGAAAATAACAAAAAGCAGAATTCCCAATCTTATTCCCCAAACATAATAATCTGGCAATGTTGAAAAGTCTTGTAGGAAAAATGTCAATCCGATATAAGCTGTAAAAAGGGTGACAACCGCTGCTGCAAAAGCCATTAAAGAAAACATGCTAGCATACAAAGGAGTACTTACATTAAAATGTGATAATTGACCTCTACTTGCTTGTAATGCGATATACATAATTTCAAAACCCAAGCCTATAATTACCACCCAGTTAAAAACTTGAACAGTGGTTGATTCACCCAGGTAATAAACATACCAGCCCATTGCCCAAGAAAATAGTGTTGTAGAAAGGCAAAATTTAAGCGGTTTATACCAGGCATTTACCCCCATAACTTCGGTATCTGTCACTTTGGAAAGTACAAAAAGAAGACAAGCTAATAGCAGGCAAATCATACCAAATAAAAATAGAGGCTCGTTCCTAAACCGAAGTGTCTCTAAGAAAATTCTCATTGCTATCTAATTGAAGGGGAAAAGTTGTATTTTAAAATTATAAACTACCATACACTTAAAAATAGAGAGTTAAAATATAGGAAGCGATAACAAATGTTTATAATAAAATAAACAGCATGAATAAAAATAACTTCTACTTCTACCTTATTACTAATGAAATTCTATAAATTGGCTGGGAACCTTTTCTGTTAACCAGACTCCATTTTCCGATTGATAAAATAAAAACCCTTCTCGCCACATATCTGCTGCTCTAATTACCAAGATAATGGGCTTTCCTCTCCTGCTACCCACATTAGTTGCTGTTTCTTTGTCCGGACTTAAGTGTACATGATGCCTGTTCATTTTTTGTAAACCTGATTCTTTAATATCGGGCAAAAATTTTTCAACTGTTCCATGATATAGAAATTGGGGTGGTTGTTCAGGGTTTAGTTTTAAATCCACAGCAATGGAATGCCCTTGATTTGCTCTAATTTTTGCTGCATTTTCATTAAAGCGGAAACGCTGCTTTGCATTATTGGCTACTACAAAGTTGAGCTCTTCTATTGTAAAGTTTTGCTGATGTTTTCGTGCCTGAGATAGCAGTTCTGGTACTTTTGCCCAACCTTGTTCATCTAATGCTAAACCAATGCTTTGGGGTTGATGCCGCAAAACATAACTCAAAAATTTACTAAGTTTTTTTTCTCTTTTAGCATCCATCGCGCTTATGATATGTTTATTTTTTTATTTCAAATCTATT
>JBCDJE010000022.1:0-15269 GCA_038748185.1 Bacteroidota bacterium | reverse complement strand
ATCACTTTTTGGCTCCATTTTTCATTAGCTTCCAAAGCAAAAGCTCTTTTATAATAAGTGAAAGCACGCTCAGGCTCATTCGTTTTTTCACATAATTTACCTACACGATCATATAATCGCAAGTCATAAGGGAATTCTAGTATTAATGATTCGGTGATTTTCATGGCTTCCTTCAAATCTTTCTTTTTGCTATAATGCTCAAACATTGCATTCATCGCATCGCCCCATTCAATTGTTCCAACACTTAATCCTCCTGCTACTTTTTCTTCAAAAGTCTTCTCTCGTTGTTCTTCTGCTGGCATAGGTTCGTTAAAAGGCCACTGTTCTTTGAGCATCCATGTCTTATATAGCCCATATAGGGAATCAACTTTAGTAAAAGGTACTTGCTCCCAAAAAAGATTTGAATCACTTACACTTGGCCATGTTTTTTTGATTAGGTTTTGATTTTTAAGTGCTATTACAAAAGTCTCAGCAATTAGGTAGTAACCTTTCTGATTAGGATGTAGGTGTTCTAAAAATAAATCCTTTCCAGGGATATTGTTTTCAGCTTCATTTTCAAATTCTTTTTTTACATCTACCAGATGTACATTTTCCCAAGTATTTGCCAGATTATTAATAATGCCATTAATCTTTTCAGGCGCTCTAAAACGCAATAAATCATTTTCTTTTGCTAACATAAAATGCTTTCTAGCTTTTGCAAAAGCCCTCTTTTTGTAGTACAGTGTTGCTAAATCAAAGTGATTCTCGGCATGAGAACTATCTATATTTAAAGCCTCTTTGTAGCTAAGAATAGCATTAGCAGTATCTCCTACTTCTAAATTACTTTTCGCTTTTGCAACATGTTTTTTTGCTTGTTCAGCTAACGTCGGTTGATAATCAGCTAGTAGCGGAGATTGGTCTTTCAGATTACTAGCAATGGTTGATATAAGTACTGGGATATGTTGTTGGTGGAGGTGTTTTAATACCTTGTTCAGGTTTAGCTCAAATTGATTGATACCATTTTGGTATGCTTCTGAGTTTAAGAATATTTTTTGTTCATTCACCATCCGCTCCATCAATGTTTCACTAACATCTGTTTCATTTTGGTCACTACTTGTACTCCATACTATCTTTAAGATTAGTTGTACTAATCTCAAATCGCGAATTTTTAACATAGTACTTACCATCACTGGATGATTTCCCAAATTACTAGTTGAGCCTACACCAAGTGCTCCATAGTATTCATTATGGCCAGCATAGATGAGCACAGCATCGGGTGCTTCTCTAGCAATTGCCTCTGCAAAGTCTACTAATGTGTAAGAATTGATAGCCGTAAGACCAGTATTAATTATCTCAAAGTGTACATCTGGAAAGATTCGATGCAGGCGATACGCTAACATCCTATGAAAAGAGCCGTTGTGAAAGTAAGGAAAACCAACTGCTGTTGAGGCTCCCATTACAAAAATTCTAAAAGTGTTTTTTTGTTTGGTTTTCTGGAAAGCTTCAGTAAAGCCCGTAGTTGCATTAGCCTGATTTAAGAAATATTTTTTTGAAACAGCTGGATTAAGATATTTGAATTTACCAGTTTTGTCTTCAATAAAAACTGAATAATTATCTCCAACTTGAAGTAAACGAAGAGAAACTTCTAATAAAAAAATAAGGAGGAAGGGCAAGCTTATAGCTAGTATTTTAAAAACCAACATCCGGCTTTTAGATAGTTGCCCTTCCTTCTTTTTCATAGTTAGTTATTTAAATTTTCTCAATTATTCCTATATCCTAATAGCCAGGGTTTTGTTCCATGTTCGGATTTGCTTCAATTTCGGCAATGGGTATAGGTAATGCATAATCTATATTGTCATTCCAGACAATATCACCTACACTTGTAGTCTGATGAAATGCAGCTTCTTCTGCCCCTATTTTCCATCGACAGACGTCAAACCACCAGTGACTTTCTGCAAATAGTTCTACATATCTTTCATAGCGTAAAGGATTGTTTTGTAAAACCGGGTCTTGTGCTAAGGTCTCATCGGTAAGACTTGTATAATCCATAGCCGAAGGTGTATCTACCGGGAGTCCGTAAGCACGCCTGTGCACTTTATTGATGTACTCTAAAGCGGTGGTATTATCACTTCCTTGATTAATAAGTGACTCAGCATAAAGCAAGTAAATATCTGCTAGCCTAAGCCAATAAATATTATTCCCGTTTTGTACATTATCGTTGTATTCTGATCGGGTTTTATTAGCATATTTATTAAAACTCCAAGCATGCTGTACCCCATTTATTTCATTCCAAGGAGTTTCGTGCTGTGGCCATATTCTATACCATACTCCATCTGCGGCAGTACTATCTTCGAAAGCTTGTCTTGTAGAAACCCAAAGTCTTGGATCAGCCAATTTATTATCTCGTAAATTTCTACTAGCTATAAGGAAATCCTCCTCAGGCATTTCTTCATAATTATTCATACCTTGAGGCTCATCAGGATTGAAATCTGGATTAGATACCCAAGTAGGTGGGTCAAGTGTAAAACCAAAACGCGTTAAATTCTCATCGGCAGGAAAAGAATTACCCCAGCCAGTTGATGCTCTTCCTCCGCTATTAGTGAGAAATGAAGGCGCAAATACCATTGCAGAATTTGTTCCAACTGAAGGACCCCAAGAACCCCAACCTTCTCCAGGTTTTGCTTTCAAGCTGATCTCAAAAATAGATTCACTATTTTTCTCGAAATTACTTTCGTAAAACATTTCTTGGTAGATGCTAAAATCTACCAATGATTTGCCGCTATTGTCTATCACATCTTTTAAATAAGTGGTAGCATTATTCCAATCTTCAGTAAAAACATACACTTTGCCTAAAAAAGATTTTACTGCCCAAGTAGTTACCCTTGTTTCATCAGTAGCATCTGCCAATAAACCATCAGCTTTTTCTAAATCTGAGATAATGAAATCCCATGTTTCTCTTACAGTTGAGCGGCTTACACGCATTTCTTCAAAAGAAGTACCTGGGGTAGTTATAATAGGGAGTCCCATTTTTTCTCCTCCCTGTCCATCTTTTATAAAAGTCTCTCCGAATAGTGATTCAGCCATAAAATAATGCCAGGCTCTCATAAAATAAATTTCACCTTCCATCCTATCTAGCCTAATGCGATCACTATCATTGCTAAGTGTTTCGCGAATTACCGGTGAGCGATCTAAAAAAGTGTTACATTGTTGAATACCTCTAAAAAGATCTCTCCAAGCTTCTCGGGCATAAGCATTTCCAGCGTCAGCTTCGTGAGTGATTAGTTGGTTTCTACTATTATCATTTCTCCATCCCATATTTTGGATGTTGCCCAGTGAATAAATAGTCATCCCCAAATAACTCATTCCATACAAACCTTGCGAATGTTGATTGGCATAAACCGCATTTAACATAAGATCTAAGTGCTCTAAGTTTGTTGGAAATTGCGATGGAGACAATACATTTTGATCTGATATTTCTAGATAGTCATCCGAACAACCCACAACACCAATCATTAAAATCACTATTAATATTTTTATAATTCTTCTCATTTTTTAATCCATTTTAAGTAAAGAAATTAAAACCCTAACTCAAGCCCAACAGAATACAAGCGAGTATGAGGATACGAATTAAAATAGTCAATGCCTCTTGCGTCGACAGCACCGGCAATTTCAGGATCTCTGCCGGTATAGTTTGTTATAGTAAAAAGGTTTTGCCCGGAAAAATACACCCTTGCTGAGGCAACTTTAATTGACGACAAGATGCTCTCAGGCAAATTATAAGTTAGTTGTAAATTTTTCATTTTGAAAAAACTACCATCTTCAATAAAGTAAGAAGAAGGATTAGAATAATTATTATTCGGATCTCTTACAAAAGCACCATCAGCATCTTCAACGCCTAATCTCGGCTGTCCGGTGAGGTCGTTATCTCCATAAAATGAAGCTCCAAATATGGCATCGGTAGTATTATAGTCACCATAAATATTCTGACTGTAAGCAAGGTTTCCATTGAAAACATCTACTCCAGCTACTCCGGAAAATAGCATAAACAACTCAAAGCCCTTGTACCTTATATCGAAATTAAGTCCGTAAATCGCTTTCGGCCAAGGGTTGCCAATAATCGTTCTATCATCATTATTAATCTGATTGTCTCCATTAATATCTACATAGCGTAAATCACCTGCTCCTGTTTGGCTAGTCTGATAAACCCCTTCTGGTGCTTGGCTATTTAACTGTGCAACTTCATCGTCAGACTGAAAAATACCTGCTACTTGGAAACCAAAAAACGAAGCCATAGGATGACCATTCTCAATCCTAGAAAGACTACTGTTAAATGCTGGCCCTGCGCTACCATCATTTATGGGTACGTTGCCTTCTCCTAAATCTATTACTTCATTGGTATTGAAGCTAGCATTACCACCAATAGTAAAATCAATATCTCCAATTTTTTTATTATAACTTAGGGCAAACTCTACTCCTTTATTTTCGATCTCTCCGATATTAATAGGAACTTGCGTTGGATTGGCATTGTGACGACCATACCCCGATGTTAATGGGATATTTACGTTATACAACATGTCTGTAGTATTTTTTGTATACCAATCAAAAGTAAACGTAAGCGTATTGTTGAATAAACTTGCGTCAAAACCAATATTAAGTGTGGTAATCTCTTCCCACTTTATCGCTTCATTCGGGAATTTAACACTTGAGTAACCTGCTAACTCATTGGCATCGTCAAAACTGTGTATATTAATATTGGCAAAAGCAGGCTCATAAGTAAACTGTCCAATATTATCATTTCCCAATATGCCATAGCTTGCCCTTACTTTCAGATCATTTACAAAGTTGACTCCACTAAAAAATCCTTCATCACTGATCCTCCAACCTACAGAAGCAGAAGGGAAAGTGCCCCATTTATTTTCTGGGCCAAACTTGTCTGACCCATCGCGTCTTACTGTAGCTTGGAATAAATATTTTCCGGCAAAATCGTAGTTTACTCTGCCAAATACAGATTGGAAACGACCGTCGAGAGGTCCTCCATTAAGGAAAGGATTAGCATCTAATTTTGTATCGAAAGAAGTAGCTACGACCGTAGGGAATTGAGAAGCTTGTCCTCTAATCCTATCTTCTGTCCTTCTGATGGCTTCATGACCAACCATAGCCTTGAATCCATGCTCTCCAATATTTTTTTGGTAAGTCAATACAAAGTTAGCTGTATATTGTTGCCAGTTTCTTTGTTCCTTATCTAAAAGCTGAGGTTGCGTAGTACTACCCCAATCGGCAAACTGGCGGAATTTGTAGTAATCTTCATTAGATAACTGTAAACCTAATGTGCTCCTGAAATCTAAGCCGTCAAGAATAGACCAATTCAAGTAAACATTCCCTTCGAGACCATAACGATCATCGTCAATATGATTGATATACTCTCTAGCTACAGGATGCCCACCTGCAAAGCCAGAGGGGTTTTTGGCCCAATTGCCTGTTTGGGTTGCTGGATTTGCAGGATCAAACAGTGGCATAATGGGTGTACTTCTAAAAGGTTCTCCTTGAATGCCTCCACCAGCATTGTTCCTACTACTTTCTCCCGGAGGATTTGCATACGTTTTCCAAGCCATGAGGCTTTCTCCAACCGTTACTTTTTCATTGATGTTAAAATCACTATTAATTCTTAGAGAAAACCTTTCAAAATAATTATTTATAAGAATACCATCTTCTCTTTGATAATTGAGTCCTATATAATAGTTGGCATTTTGAGAACCACCTCCCAATGAAAGGTTGTAGTTTTGCTCTTTACCCGTTGTAAATAATTCATCAACCCAATTGGTATTTGGTAAAGCAGATGGATTGTCCCAAGAAGGATCGTCGATGCCAATAGCTCTCTGTGCTCTAATATAATCAGGCGTTTCTAGCAAATCGTAAAGACCAACTGCCGTTCTTACCCCATATCTCCCATTGAAATTGATATTCATTTTTCCATCTTTTCCACCACGTTTGGTAGTGATTAGAATGACACCACCTGCAGCTTGTGCACCATAAATAGCCGCGGCACTAGCATCTTTCATCACTTCGATAGATTCAATATCTTGAATGTTAAAATTATTACCCGTACCAATTCGGATACCATCTACGATATAAAGTGGAGGTGTTCCATTAATAGAGCCTGCCCCTCTAATCACTATATCAGCACCATTACCCGGCCTTCCTCCCGACTGTGTAACTTGCACACCGGCTACACGCCCTTGTAAAGCTTCTGCTAAATTTCTGGAAGGCATGTTTTTGATTTCCTCCCCTTTTACTGAAGATATAGAGCCAGTTAGGTCTTTTCTTTGTTGAGTACCATAACCCACTACTACTACTTCTTCTAACTGTTCTAAATCTGCTATGAGAGAGATATCAATTACATTTTGATTACCCACTTCAATTTCTGTAGTCTGATAGCCAATATAGCTGTATTGTAAAATCGCTCCACTAGTGACTGATAAAGAGTACTTGCCTTCAAAATCGGTGGTTGTACCAATGCTTGTGCCTTTAACTAAAATACTTACTCCCGGAAGTGCTTCATTGTCATCGGCAGAAGTTACTTTTCCCGAAACAATTACTTGTTGCGGATCGGCTATTTCAACAATTTCCCCATTTCGATTGCCTCTTGTAGCAGACACGAAAATATTACTATTTATTCTTTTAAAACTTATACCTGTTTCACCAGCGATATTTTTTAATACACTGTACATGTTCTCATCTTCGGCATTAAGGCTAAGCAATAAATCTTCATTCACAATCTCATCATTATAAGTAAATGAAAAACCTGTTTGTCTCTCAAGCTCCTTAAAGACCCGCTTTAATCGCCGAGATTCCACTTTTACTGATACTTTTATTTCGTCCAGTTTTTTCTTCGATTGGGCGCTACCAGTACCTGCCAGCAGCAGCCCTACAAACATTGTCTGGAGAAATATCCCATAAAACAGATATTTGGACATATTCAAGACTTTGCGTAAAATTTTTCTTTTCATATTTTTATAGAGGTTTTTAGTTAAAAATTGACAAAAGCCATTTTCTCAGGTACCTCTCGGAAACGCGCCAACGGATCGGGGGTACCTGTCTTTTGTTTGTAATTGGTTATTCAGATTTATCTCATAGGCAGATCATTTTGGTAGCACCATACAGTATCTTGTTCTTGTCGAAAATTTATTTTAGAAGAAAAGTCTAATCCGGTAAGCACATCATTTAAACTGGCATCTTTAAACTTAGCATTGAATCTACCACTAATTGAAACATCGGGTGAAACAATGAAAGTAATCCCATACCACTTTTCTAATTCATACAATACCTCGTTAAAATTGGCTTTTTCAAGAAAGATAATATTTTTCTCCCATGCTAATTCTTTCTCAAGGTCAGCTTGCTTTTGTCCTAATCTTCCTGATTGAATATCAAATACTGCCATATTACCGGGTAGAATTATTGGCAGCACATGGTTCTTTTCATTATCAAATACCGAAACCTTGCCTTCAGCTACTGCTACTTTTACTATAGCATCTTTTTCATAGGCTTTTACATTAAATGATGTTCCTAGTACTTCTGTAACAATTCCTCCTGCATGTACTTTAAATGGACGAAACGGATCAGGTATTACTTCAAAAAAAGCTTCTCCTTCAAGGTAAACTTCCCTATCATTTTGATTATAATCTTTACTATACCAGAATTTACTTCCCGAATTAATTTTTACTTGAGAACCATCGGGAAGTTTAATTTGCAATTTCTGTCCGTTGGGGACAGTTCGAATAATTTCTTGTAGTTTAGGCGTTTCTGCAGTAACTGTTCCTCTTTTAAATATATTGGTTGAGTTAAAATAGAAGGCAGCAACGGCTGCAATAAGTACTATAATGGCAGCAGCAAATCTCCAAATGTGAAATTGCTTTTTAGGGACTTTTAATTTATGAAGCTTACTGTATTTACGTTGATGAATTTTTTCTAATACATGTAAGTAATCTTCTTCTGTAGGTTGGTGCTGATGTTGATAGGAAGTGGATAGGATTATCTTTCGAGCTTCTTTTACTATTTCAGCTTTTTTTGGATAAGTATTTATCCATTTGTACCAGAAATGATCAGAAGCCGTATTGGGTTTCTTAACCCAATTGACAAAGAATTCATCAGCAAGAAAATCTTCTAGTAGAAACTCCTTATAATCCATCAGTTTATTAAATAATTACATTTAACTGATAGAGGAAGAAATCATACTTTTGTGGACATGAAAAAAAGAAAATTTAATCGATTTAAATGTAACTTACTGATTATCAGAAGAAAATAAACGCTGCAATTAAAAATAATAACGGAAGTGTAAGCATAAGGAATACTTTATTTTTTTGCATCACCTCTTTAAGTTTGCATACTGCCCTATATACAAGCTTCCTAGCATGTTCGGTTTTAGCAAAACCCATTAAGCTTGCGATTTCTTCATAATTAAGGTCTTCATAGAAATAGTACAGAAGTACTTCTCGCTGCCTTTCTGTAAGGTTGTTATAAGCCTTATTCAGCATATCTACTTTTGCTTTTTCTGTTTCAGTGGAAATAATTTCTTGTTCGTGAGAAACATGAATTGCGAAAGGTTTTAACGATTGTAATAGATTGGGGTATTGTGGTAAGTGTCTAAATTTACTAATAGAAAGAATACTGCGTTTTAAGCATTTAAAAAGATAAAACTTAATATTCTTTACCTCACCTAGTTGTTGTTTTTTCTCGTTTAAGTCAATAAATAGGTCTTGAATGAGATCCTTCACTACCTCTTTATCTTGCGTAAATTGACAACCATAGTTAAATAGTATAGTAAAGTAATTCTTATAGATATAGTGAAAAGCTTTGGGGTTATCTTGCTGAAATGCTAACCAAACTTCGCTATCAGTTTTATCTTCAAAAGCATTACTTACCTTAAGATATACCTGTTTCCCTGATTGATTTACACCTTTAGTAATTGTATTCATTCTAGTATAATTCACTTTCATATTTGCAATTCTATCTTATTAAATGCAGAAACATCATAACAAAATCCGGATTGCACATTGTTTGAATATACTTAGTCGATGTAGAACATACAATTTGTAACCACTAAAATTGGATAAATCTAGGTTTTCAAAGATTCATTTAAATATTATTAATGGAAGATTTCATCAATACTGAGTAAAATACATACGAGTAACGTTATTAATAGAGTCTCATAATTACTTTAATACATACTCTATTACATAGTGTCCTGCTTCAGGAAAAGAGGGTTTAAAAGCTTCAAGCTCAGTAGTGTTTCTTCCGGCTTTTAGTGCGATATTATTATAACTTTTCCTTTGTATTTCTTTCCCCTCTATATCCTTAATAATAACATCTAATGAAGTAGCAGTGCTTTCACCTAAGTGCATTACAACAGGGGTCAATTCATCATCAGGACCATAGGCAACATCAACGTTGCGGCTTCCTGCTAAAGTAGGTTGAAACACCATCTTATTTGCCCAAAAGGCTAATTTTGCGTATCCTAGAAAATCAATCAAAGGCTTTTTATACGTAACACTGTTAGCACCTCCGTGCAGACAGCACCACGAAAAGCCATCATAGTCTAAATACCGCATTTTTTTCATTGCTTCCCAAGCACCAAATGCTTGCCATGCTTGGCTTTCCTGCCATTCTTCTGAAGAGAGTTTTCTGCCTATACTGCCCTCATCATATTCCCATTCGTAAGATTGTAGTTTATACCAAGGTTTTCCTTTCACTAAATTCCAATTGGGTTGCGCCATAGATTCCTGGTGTTCAAAATTGAAGTACGCCCGCTCTTTACTATTTAAAAAACTTTGTCGGTAAGTATCAGGGTACTTCCTCAGTACTGACCATTCTTTGCCGTAGCCAGTTGGCGAATCTTGATTACCTCTAGTAACCTTAGGAGCCGTCCAAGCCCAAGTCGGTTGAATGGCATTGCCATTTTGATCTACAGTTCCTTCATCGTTTCCATAATGCAGATGCTTTATAAAAGAGTTATAAGAAATAATGCGACTAGGGTCTACCGGATATAAGGTATTATGGACTTTCTCACAAAAAAGATTCGATTCTGTTACATCAATAGATTTGAAGCTTTGTGTATGATTTGCTGCTTCCCACATAACAATACTCGGATGGTTGTAAACCTGTTTGATATATTTAGGATACCCCTCAAAATCAATATCGCCCCAACCTCTGCCAGTTCTAATCCAAGCAGTAGGACACCAAAGCAACATCATACCTAATTGGTCAGCCATTTCAGCGTAGCGCGGATCATTGATCCCTCTAGCCGGAAACTCCCAAGCATGTGCATGGATACGCAGTAAAGTGCCATTCATTTTCTTTACCATCATAATTTCTTTGGCAATCCATTCGTCAGGTGCACAACGACTCCAAGTAGCTAGTTTATCTATTGGTCCTTTAAAACCCATTACTTGCGCCCCATTAAGCATGGATACTTTCCCATTTAAGCGAAATGAGCCTCCTTCTTGATCAACTGTTCTTATTCCAGTTGTGCACACATAATCATCTATTGCGTTACCTTCACTATCCTTTAATAACACTTGAACTTTATACAATTGTGGGTTATCTGGTGTCCAGAGATTTGGCTTGGGTAGGGTAAATTCATGCTCGTTGGTTACCTCACCGTTTGATAAGATAAGCGGTATTTCTGTTGTATAAGAAGCCGTATTGCTCTCTTCAGGAAACCATGGGAAAAACTTAATTTCAGCTTTCCCTCGAAAGGAAACCCAATGGCTATTGGTAGCCGTAATACGTGTTTTCATTTTAGCATCTTGCCCTGTAATTTCAGTTGTGTAGACAAATACATCATTAATTTGCTGATGCTTTAATAAATCGAGAGACATACGACCAGCAAACCATCCAATATTAAAGTCGAGATAAGAATGTGGCATGATTTCACCAAGCCCTTCAGTAAGGTAAAAATGATTGACTTTTACGGCAATTATATTCTCACTTTCTTCTTGTAAAAATTTACTTATATCAATTCTTTGAGGATGGCGGTTTGTCACAACCGCAGCAACGTTACCATTCACCCAAATTTCTCCACCAGGGTCGAGGGTCTCAATATTTAGAAAGGCTTGTTCGAACGCTCCTACTTGTATTTTTTTACGCATATACAAGTCTTCTTCTGCATACCGTTCGCTTCCATGAATAATAGGGAATTTTCCTTCATGCCACAATGAATCTGTATATTCTTCTAACATCCAGCCCTTAATATCGGGTTTCGCTTCAAAATTCTCATCTAAAAAAGTAGCTACTGTAAACGGGTAAGTCTCCCTACCTGTATAATGATAACCTACTCCCCAAATATCATCAATTTGCGTATCCTCAGCAGCTTTTATTTCCATTCTGTTTACACCTGCCATACTCGTAAAATTTTGTGCATAACCCACACCACCACTCACAACTCTTTGCATAGGCACATAATCGGCTACTAATTTTCCATCGATGTATAAATTATAGCGAATTACATCTTGCTTTCTTTTCCAGGCAGCCATATCAAATTCCAGCTTAAAATGATACCACTGATTTGTTTGGTAAGCTGAACCACTGTTTTTCTCATTGCCAGCAGTGTAGTAGAAAAATTTTCCATCTTCGCCAAAGCCCACAGTTGCTGCCCTTATTTTACCAAGCTCAGAAAAAATAAAACTAGTCTTTTTTTGTTTGCTCACTTTTGCTTTCCATTCTATACTATATCGCCAAGACTGAATCGGGAAATTAAAAACCATTTCTCCAGGTTCTGTAAAGTTTAGTGCATTATCTTGTATTTGAACATGCTCTAGGTTTTCAAAAAAGACCAACTTTGCTTTTTGAATAGCATGCTGGTTCTTTTTATAACCCATATATTTCCAATTATCTAATGCTATTCTTGCCCTCACCTCAGGTTGTGGCTGCGGTTTGAGGTTATTTAATACATCTTTTACCTCATTATCTTTTACTACTTTCGTGGCAATTTCAGGATCGTTAAAAAACTTTTTAGACGCTTCAGCATAGTGCTTGAGAAAAACTACACGTTGCTCAGTGTTAAAAATTTCTGTTTCTCCTTTAAAGTCTGTTATTCCGTTGGCTTTACTGTCAGGCTGGTAATAACGTAGTTAGAATGATCTACTAATGGGTTGTGCAGAAGCAACGCCCATTTGTGTTAATAAAATAATTATAAATGGATAAAATAAGCTTATCTTCATTAGTTCAGTTTCTTTGTTTTATTATTTGATGTGTATTTCAGGTATATAAAAAATTTAGTTTAGTGAGTGATCTATGAAAAAGGTCTATGCCTGAACAATTTTTTCAATATCAATCATATACATTTGCCGCTTATCTCCTTCATGTGTTGAATCAAAAAATACCCTTTTCCCTTCCTGATCGCATCTTGGATGTAAATCACATCGCCACTCACTATAGAATTTTTTGGGTTCATGAAAACGGCCCAATACCACCTTACGTTTAGTAGGCACATGATAAAGGTAAAGTTCTTGTAAACGATCAGGGCCTTGAGGATAAGTATCATTCAAAATCCATTCGTAGTTAGTATTAGGCACATAAGTATTATGCCCATTTAAAGGCATATTCTCCGTGTCAATCAATTCAGATTTTTTACTTTTATCATAAAAGCGGAAGAAATTTGCTTTATCGTTATCTTCGGGCTTTGCCCAAGCTGTAATTGCATCATCTCTTCTCCAAATAAAGTGAGAAAAAGTTCCAGAGTCGTTCATCAAATACAAATCACTGCCATCGGTATTACAGGTTATTGCACGTGTTACATGTTTTGTAGAAACATATTTTCTTACCCAGTCTTCTTCTTTTTTCATCTCAGAAGTCACCCTATATGGTCGAGAGCGATTGAGAAAAATAAACCGATTGCCCGAAGGAGAGACTAAAAGATGATTGCACCAATGAAAGTTGTCTTTAACACTTCCTTGTGTGCGCTCTAGTTTTGATAATTGTTCTAAGGATATAATTAATTGACTATCACCGGTTTTTAAATCCATTTTGAAAATTCCATCATCTGCCGGAGCTTTTGCAATATCCCCTACTCCTTCTGGTACTGAATACCCATAGCCGGGGCGCATGTCTTGCAAGCGAGCAAAGTTTACCGATAAAGCAAAACTGCCATCGGGTGAAAGGGTATAAAATGGACGTGGCAAAGTTCTTGTTTTCTTCGTTTTAATGTTATAAATCATGCTCATAAACTCTGTTGGCTTTTCAGGATTTCTACTATTCCAAATGACCTCTTCAGCACTACCCGGAATCCATTGTAACATACAGCCTTGTTGCCAACCCCAAGAGGTACTTTGCCCAATTTCTTTCCACTTGTACTTTTTCTTCAAATCTATTAAGCCAATACGCAATATATCATCAGTATTTGGAGGTCGAAAAAAAGCATCTACCTGGTTACCAAGTGCGTAACGACCGGTAGGATCGATTTGAAATTTATCATAATAACCAAACCAATGTTGGTATTCTCCTGATGTAATAGGAATAACCGGATAGCTTTGAAAACTTGCAGCAGTAAGTACATTAGGACATGCACTCAGCGCTATTCCGGAGTTAATACAATGCTTTATAAATTGCCTTCTTTTCATTTTTATAATATTTATCTTCAATGTGAATTCACATACTAATTATTCAATCTTGAATTGAAGAAGAGGATTTTAAGCCAAAATTTTGCTATCCAAACTTAATTGAAAATTATCATTATTAAATTTTTTAACAACATTTAAACCGCACATCTTTAGCCTATCAATCGAGATTTCAAACAAGTACTAATTGGTGTTTATCAATGTATTCTTTGTCAATCTCAATACCTAAACCCGGTCCGGTAGGAACTTCTACTTTTCCACCTTTAATATCAAGACTAGAAGAGGTTCCAACAATAGGGATTTTTTTATTGAAACCCTTAAATTCATGATGAGGGCCGGCATTGGAAACTGCCGAAACAAAATGCATCATATAAAGATATCCTAAACCTGAACCTGATATATGTGGTATACAAATTTTGCCTTTCACTTCAGCCATTCTAGCCACACGCATTGAACGTATCATTCCACCAAAATAAAAAATATCTGGTTGTACAATGTCTAAAGCATTATTTTGTATGAGCCACCTAAAATTATGCATACTTGGTTCTTGCTCTCCACCGGCTATTTTAATGTTTAAGCCCTCTTTCACTTGCTTAGTTTCTTCATACCAATCAAAAGGTACTGGTTCTTCATAAAATGCTATTTTATATTCTTCTAGAATTTTGCCTACTCGTATCGCTTCATCGGTAGTATAAGAACCATTAGAGTCAGCATAAATCACCATGTCATCACCAAAAGCTTTTCTTACTAATGGGATTAGCTTTTCGGTTCTACCGGGAGGGTAGTCAGCATTGTTACTCATCCTCCCTCCTATCTTAAATTTCAGCGCGTTTGGTTTTGATTCGCCTACTTGTTTTTTAATTAATTCTATGGATTCTTCCGCACTTTTACCTCTAAAATTATTGGCTTGGTAAACAGAAATCTGAGGATGGTGTACTTCGCCAATTAAATTCCCAATGGGTTCTCCTGCAATTTTTCCTAAAAGATCAAGTATGGCAAATTCAATGGTGGCTAAGGGAACCCATAGAGCCAAATTCTGCATCTTATAATTACTTTTATAAACATATACCTCATCAATTAGCTTTTCTAAATCTCTCGCATCTTTACCAATAAAGAACGGTTGAATATTTTTTACAAAAATTGGGAAAAGCAAAGACATCTTAGCATTGTTACTCACTGAGATACCTACTGCACCTTCTTTTGATGTTACTACACAAATATAATTGCCTTCATATAGTTTTAACTCAACTTTATCGATCATTACTGGTGACTTAAATAAGTTTCTTTTTAATACCGGTTTCGCTAAAGCTTCGTCTAGCTCGGAAAATGTATGTAAAGTTGGTGAACTAGTTTCTACTTGACTACATTGTGAAAGCAGTAAAGGAGTTGCCATAAACGATGTTCCTGTTGTTTTAAGGAAGTTTCGACGTGATGATTTCATCTTGAAAAGAGAATTAAAGTTGAATTTGAACAGTTAGTTTTCAAAGAAAAATAAAATAGCGTATCGGCCAACAAGATAATTGAAAAATATGAAGTTTAACAAAACTTACCTACTCAGGCAATTTAAAGTCTGGTTAAGAAATGAAATATTCAATACAGAATTAGTAATGATAAAAAAATACCCCTTATTTTTTAAGATGTTCTTTAGCGTACAACCTTCGTTGTTAAAATCTTATTTAT
>JBCDJE010000021.1:0-15284 GCA_038748185.1 Bacteroidota bacterium | reverse complement strand
CAAAAATGTAGGCAAAATTTTCCTCTGTGGATTAATTTTGATAGTTACTGGTTGTTCTGATTTTCTTGATGAAGAAGATCCCTCTAACCTTACACCATCTAATTTTTATACTATACCCGACCATGCAGAAGCTGCCATTGCTGCTGTATATGATGATACCAGATTCTTTGGTGATGGAGCAGGCATCTTTTCATCGAACTGGCAGTTATTGGAAGCCCCTACTGGAACTTCGACTACTGAAACCGCCCAAAACTCAGATTTAAATAATCTATATTCCTTAACTTGGGATGGAAATACAGGACATATTGTAAACTGGTGGAGAGGATTGTATAAATTGATTGCCAATACAAACCTTGTACTATCAGAAGTGCCGGATATTACTCCAATGGATGAAGCACAAAAGTCTAGAATATTGGGCGAAGCTAGTTTTATTAGAGCGTGGGCCTATTTTTATGCAGTTCGACTATGGGGCGATATTCCATTGATATTGACTCCTCAAACAGCATCTTCAGAAGATTTTTTCCCAACCCGCTTACCAGTGGAACAAGTTTACGATCAGATCATTAATGACCTTGAAAATGCCGAAAATGCCGGTTTACCTTGGACAGATCAAAGCGGAAGGGTATCTCAGTCTGCTGCAAAAGCCTTGTTATCTAAAGTGTATATAACAATGGCAGGTTTCCCCCTTAATAAAGGAAATGAATACTTCCAACTGGCTGCTACCAAAGCAAAAGAAATCATTGATAATCCAGGCAGTATTGAGCTTTTTGACACCTACATGGATGTACATGACGAAAGATTCGGAAACCAGAAGGAACATATTTTTATGATTCAATATAACAACTTGGTAGCCTCCAATCCTATGGGAAACATGTTTCCTAATTTTAAGCCAGTATCTTATCGTGGCCCATCAGGGACGGGTAGCAGCGTACCTACTTTCTCATTTTATGAATCTTACGAACCTGGAGATATTCGTACTATGGATCAGCAAGGTTACTTTTATACTTCTTATTTCGAGAATGGGAGTGGTGATTCTTTTGATCTTGGGGCACCCTATATTTTCAAGCACTTTAATGTAATTGCCAACGGTACTGCTGGAGTACCAGGGACTGCTCAAGATAACCTGAATGTACCGATGATCCGCTTTGCTGAAGTACTGTTGCTATATGCCGAGGCTTCTAATGAAGTAAATGGACCTACTCAGGATGCTTTGGACGCACTGAAAAAGGTAAGAGATAGAGCCGGACTTACCACCCCGGACTTAGGCACTTTCAACAATGATTCTTTTCAGAAACTAGTATGGACTGAAAGATGGCATGAGCTATGTTATGAAGGGATTACATGGTTCGATATGATACGCTTACAAAAAGTGTTCAATGAGAATACAAAAGATTTTGATGAGTTTGTAGGTCATGTGAATTTAAGCTCTAATCAGGCATTGCAGGAAAGGCATCGCTTGTTTCCGATTCCTATTCAAGAAATGCTGAACAACCCCAATCTTACTCCACAAAACCCTGGTTACGACTAATACTATCACCCTCCAACAGTATTATGCTGTTGGAGGGTATTTCAATTTTACTCACTTATCAATTTTCTTTTTATCGCTCAGGAATTCGATCATACTTTAAGTTACTTTCTCATTAAAAGAAAAAATATTTTTTGCTTGTTTACAAGCTTATTGTATTCCCCAGTTTTTATTTGGTTCAGAGCCCATTTCAAAAATTAATTCACCTCCCTGAATAATATCACTGTGATATAAGTGACTCAAATTATACGGCTTGCCATTCAAAGTTGCCGCTTGAATATAGATGTTTTCTTTGGGATTATTATTTGCTATGATTGTAAACACTTTTCCCTTTCCCACATTTATTTGTACCTTGTCAAATACAGGGCTACAAATTTGATAAGTAGGATCACCCGGACAAGCAGGATAAAAACCCATTGCACCAAATATATACCATGAAGATACTTGACCACAATCATCATTTCCCGGTAATCCTCCAACATCATTTAAAAAATACCTAGCTAAAATATCGCGTACTACTTTTTGTGTTTTCCAAGGTACGCCAATACTATTATACATAAATGGAGCATGCATAGAGAATTCATCTCCTACATAATACATATCATTGTTAAAGAAATCATCTAGATAGCTTTCTAACTTTTCAGCACCACCCATAAACTGAGATAAACCAGAAATATCATGAGGAACTAATAGAGTATGATTTTTATAATAAACTTCCGCATCATGGTCAGTTCCTCTCGCCCAAACACTGATACCTTTGTCGAAAGGAGGTCTCCATTCACCTGAAGTTGTTTTTCCCCTAATTAATCCTGTTTGCTCATCCAAAACATTGATATAACGTTTTGAGCGCTCCATGAAAATATCGTATTGCTCATTTTTGCCCAATGCTTTTGCCATTTGCGCAATACAATAATCATCGTAAGCAAACTCAAGCGTTCTGGCCACTGACTCGCCATGCACATCTGAAGGAACATATCCTAACTCATTATATTCTTCAATCCCCACCCTACCAGCAAAACCATTATCTCCTTTTTGATATGCATTCTTAAGCATAGCTTCAAAAGCAAGCCCTGCATCAAAATCACGAATTCCTTTTATATATGCATCGGCAATAACTGCATCACCGTGTGTTCCCATCATAATACTTCGATACCAGGGATTCGGCCATTTGGGAATCCATCCACCTTCTTTATAGGTATTCAACATTCCATTGATCACATCGGTAGATTCTTTAGGTTTTAGTATAACCCATAATGGATGCAAAGATCTGAAGGTATCCCAAATGGAAAGATCAGTATACATCTGTCCTTCATGAACTTGCATATCAAACGGACTAAAGTATTTCCCATTTTCATTGAGATTACGTGGGTTGACAAAACATTTAGTCAAAGCTGTATAAAAAATAGCTTTGTCATTCTCACTACCTTCTACCTGTATTTTATTAAGTTCTTTTTCCCATACTTCAGCCCCATCAGCCACAGCTTTATCAAAGTTGAAATCAGCATATTCTTCTTCCATATTTTGCCTGGCTTGTGCTAAATTAATTAATGAAGTCGCTACTTTTACGCTTACTTTTTCTCCATTTTTTGTAGTAAAGGAAACATATACAGCATCAGCCTCATTACCTTCTAAGGCTAATCTTTTGGCTAATTCCAAATCAGGAGCTATTGGTTCAGCTATACGGAATTTAGCTGTAGCAGATCCTCCACTATCAAAATATTCAATCCTGATAGTACATGCTTCATCTTTATTTAGATAAAAATCGTAGGTATCTGTCGTAGCGCCTCTATCTACCCAAGAGTCAATTACTAATTTATCGTTAATATACATTCTTGTGCCGTCATCGGTGGTTAACTCAATTTTATGCACACCGGTATGCCTTGCTTTTAAAGTACCTGTATAGCGTGCAGAAAACTGATCAGGATTTACTTCAGGATAGGGAGAATTGACCCAATCATAATTAAGCATAGAATCTTTTACCACTAACACTGTTTTACCTTCTAGTGAAACATTGTTGAAATACTCTGCCTTAAACCCATCTGCAACCAATCCGGCATCCACTAATTTGGCTTTCTTTAAATCTAAACTATAAGAGGAGAAATCTTTTTCGAATCGTGCTACAAAGTAATTCTTAAAATTACCTGAAATAATAGTATAACCTTCTACCTCATTTTTTTCAGGAATCACTTTATAATAACCTGGAACATAAACGCCATCAAACACTACAGATGAAGTATCAGCCGCTGGGAAGGTAAATTGAAAGAAACCAGTTTTTGAAGCACCTGTAAACTCTGCTTTGATAGCATAATCATCTAGCATCACTGAATAGTAGTGAGGTTTTGCGATTTCACTATCATGACTGAATTTTGATGCCCTTTCAGTAGCCCGCGTCTTAACTTTACCCGTGATTGGCATTAAAGACATAGCTCCCCATTCTGTTACTACTGCACCATTTGGGTATTTGGTCCCGCGAAACCCAAGAATGGTTTCGTCTTCATACCAATATGGAACCTGTACAGATATAACTCGCTTTGTCCAGATTGCAGTTTGTGGCGTCCAATGTGTCAAGGCCGATGGATTTCCCACAATGGGCGAAACATATCCAAGTGGTTCTTCGGTTTCAGTCACCGTCACATCGGCAATACTAGGAGCTGTTCCGACTCGGGTATCTACATAGCCCAAAAATTCCTTTTGCGTTAGTTGATTGATATTTCCTCCAGTGTTTTTACAGCTAAATAAAAAAACACAAAGTATGGTAATTAATACTGGTAGAATGATGTTGGTCTTCATATTTAAATTTTGTAGTGCTTCAAATTGAGTATGTGTTTATAAAGGCTAAATTCTAATTTATCATTACGTATTTTCTGTGATCAATGCATTTATTTCGTCATCACTATAATCACAAACTTCTTTGAGTATATCTCTTGCATTTTCATTTAATAAAGGTGCTGATTTGTAAATTTTTTGAGGCGTATCACTAAAAGATACAGGAAAACCAGTCGTCTTTACCTTGCCAATAGTTGGATGGTCAATTTCAATAATCATTTCATTATGCTTGATCTGCAGATCTTTGACCATTTCATCAAAGGTATTGACCTGCGAACACCAAATATCATGTTCTAAAAGATTTTTCAGCCATTCGTCAGTGGTTTTAGTTCGAAAAACAGCAGCAAAATCGAAGCGGATTTCATCTCTATTTTCAATGATATTATTTGATATAAACTCTTCTGTAGCATACTTTTCCAAACCTATGACTTCTGCTAATTTTTGAACAGAATTCATACCTATAGCCACATAACCATCTTTTGTATTATAGAGTCCATAAGGAGCACCTAGCCAAGGATTTGGAATCCCACTTTCGCTCCGCTCAGGATTTTCACCCTTGTACAAATAAGCGGTAATTTCTTGTACATGAAAACCTACAACTGAGTTCAATAAGTTTGCCTCTATTTTTTGCCCTTTGCCTGTTTGTGCTCTTGAGCAAATTGCCGCTAATACGGATTGATTGATGAATAAACTGGTTAACAAATCGGCCTGTCCTACTGCGGTTACTACAGGCATTTCACCCTTTTTACCATTTAAAGCCGCGCCACCGCCAATAGATTGCGCTAATAAATCTTGACCGGGTCTATGTAAATAAGGACCCG
Source organism: Bacteroidota bacterium (assembly GCA_038748185.1). Taxonomy (GTDB): domain Bacteria; phylum Bacteroidota; class Bacteroidia; order Cytophagales; family Flammeovirgaceae; genus Chondrinema. The sequence continues at coordinate 10,112 of JBCDJE010000021.1, read as the reverse complement.
ATGAACCATACCCTGAACTTGAACAATATACCAGCCCAGGGTTTAGTTTTTTCATGTCATTGTAACCAAGTCCTAATCTTTCCATCACGCCCGGACGAAAATTCTCAACAAGAATATCGGCCTTGGCAATAATATCTTTTGCTATTTTTATGCCTTTGGAATCTTTAAGATTTAAAGCAATACTTCGCTTATTTCTATTGAAACTGACAAAAGAGATACTTTCTCCATTTGGATAAAGGTTACCGTAAGCATAATGCCGCATCCAATCACCTTTTTTCGGTTCTATTTTAATAATATCGGCACCCATGTCACCTAACATTTGAGTAGCCCAAGGACCTTGTGCCAATTGTGTGAAATCGGCTACTATCAACCCTTTTAGAGGTCCTTCTTTTTCTATATTTTCCCTTTTCATTTCGACATGAATTATACTTTTGTATTTTATGATTTTTCAATATTTGATTTATCAAAAACTTACTCTTTCCATCCAAATATTATTTAGGAAAAACGATACAAACTGGTGATAGCATTTCTTTGGTACGATAGGTTTCTATCAACTTTCCATCTTCTTTTATTCTATAAACCACCGTATCATGCGAATTTTGATGACAGGCAATCAACCACTTACCGTCTGGCGTGATATTAAATTCTCTTACTTCTTCTCCTTTAGTATATTGATAGTCTATCAGCTGCAATTTATTATCCACAATACTGAAGATGGTTATGGCTTCTAACTTTCGATTTGCAGCGTATAAAAACTGTCCATTTGGATGGATGCGTATAGCAGAGCCACTTGGTTCTCCCTGATAATCGTTGGGTAATGTACTGTAAGTATTTAACTCATCAAATGAACCACCTGTACTTTGTAGTACTGATACAGCGCCTGTTAATTCATTAAGTACATACGCCAAACTTCCATTGGTATTAAAGACCATGTGGCGTGGCCCACCTCCTTTTGAAACTTCACAATCTTGTTTTTCATTTAGTACCAACTCCGTATCTTTAAAATGATAGGCTTTTAATGTATCAATGCCAAGGTCGCAAACGTAGATATCTTCTTTGTTTGGATGTATGACTACTTGATGAGCATGCGGCGCTTCTTGCCGTGCTTTATTTACACTAGAGCCTATGTGATGATAGTCTTTTTGGCATTCCAATAATTTACCAGTTTTATCCAAAGGAAATTGAAGCAAATTCCCAGTAGCATAACAAGCTATTAAAATGTTGTTATTATGCTTGGCAATATGACAGGGAAAACCTCCTGCGATTGGTTGTTCATTTAGAAACTCCAGCGAAAAATCATCATTTATTCTATAGGCTTTCACCTTAGGGTTATCGCTTTCATCAAGTTCAGTATTGCAATACAGAAACTTGTTGTCATTACTTATGGCCAAATAGCTTGGATTACGCGTATTTTCCGTATGAATTGTAGTTAACTCACCTGTCTCAGTTTCTAATCTTACTGTGTAGATGCCATGCCCAATACCTCCAAAATCAGGTATAGGATATTCTGTATAACTACCTATAAAAAAAGTTAACATATTAGTTTATTTATGATTTATCAATAAAATCTTGGATAGCTTTTTTTGCTTCCTTACTATGAAATAATTTAGTTACTGCCTTACCTTCTTCTTCGATTTTTTTGTCGAATGGTAAAGGTGAAAGACTCAGATGCGCCAATTTTTTTAATTGTTTTAGTGCACTTGGTGACCTTCTGGTCAACTTTCCTGCAAAGCGGAAAACTTCATTCTTAAATTCTTCTTCTTTATAAACATGATTTACAATACCCCAATCAAAAAGTTCTTTTGCTGTGTATTGCCCTCCTGTAAACAACATTTCTTTTGCTCGATTAATCCCGATTCTTTGAATCAGGCGTTGAGTACCACCACCACCAGGTACCAAGCTTAAGAACACTTCTGGTAAACCCATTTTAGCACCTTCAGAAGCCAATATCATATCACAGGAAAGTGCTATTTCAAAACCGCCACCTAGAGCAAATCCATTAACTGCAGCTATCCATGGCTTAGAAGCATTTTCAATGGTTTCATACAGTTTTATCCCTCTGTCTTGGAAAGCTTTGAATTGTTCTGAGGTTTGACTACCATATTCCTTAATATCTGCCCCTGCCATAAAAGCGCGTCCCTCACCGCATATCACAGCAACCTGTGCTTCAGAATTCGCATTGATGGTTTCAATGCCTGAAATGATTTCATCCATCATTTCCCGATTCATCGCATTGAGCTGACCGGGTCTGTTAAAGCTTAGAACTGCAATCTTTTTCTCTATTTTTACGGTAATATTTTTGAAAGTGCTATTCATATCAAATAATAGATTGGTATAATTGATTCAAGTCTTTTATAACTATAGATGAGGAAACCTCTTTTATAAGGCCAGTATGCAATAGTGAAGCTCCTTGTTCTTGGAACTGATTCCATCCCTTGTGTTGCGGACGCACGTAGGCTTTTTCCATAGTTTCGAGGGTATCAGTAAAAAAGTTATTGCAAAGTGCATTATTAGCTTTACTTTGCCATGCAAACAGATTACCAGGTTGCCCACCGTTTTCTGTATAAATACCTTCTTGTATTTGAGCATTTGCCACATATTCCAAATAAGCAATAGCCAAATTAGCATGCTTACACTTAGCAGAAACCGCTAGTCCAACACCTCCTAAAATGGTTGAAATATTATTTTTAGAATTTACTGGACTATTGCTAAACTTGACTATTTTTTTTGCATACCCTGCTCTGGAATAGTTTGTATATCCAAATAAAAATGGTGAATAGATAATTTCATCATGTGCTCCCATGCGGTCTAAAACTTGGATGGGATTCCAGTTTAACGATTCATGATGTAGGCATTCTAAATGTTGTTTGAGCTCATCCAAAACCGTGATTCCTGTTTTTTCTTCAATTGAATTATTCTTGATGAAATTTCGCCCAGCATCTTGAGCGCATAGGGTTAAAAATGTACACCACAAATCGGTAGCACACAAAGGCCAGGCAACAACATGATTACTTGGTATTTTTTTATAAAAATCAAATAACTCTGCACGTACCTTGGGAAGTTTTAGATTCAATTTTTCAATTAAATCATTTCTTGATGCAGCAACCAGCGCGGCTGCGTCAATAGGTAAAGCATATAAATAATTATTATAAAAATACGATTTGAAACTCGGTCCAACCGATTGCTCTTCAAACTCACTTATATCGGTTGACAACTTTTCTTCTAACGGCAGTAAGAGTTTATTGACAAAGGCTTGCCCCATATATGGGTGGTCAATGGTAATCAAATCATAGGAATCAATCAGGTCTTCAACAGGCATGTCACCAAATTCTTTTAGTGAACGGATATCCCATTCTATACGAATTTCAGGGTGCTTTTTTGCAAATGCCACTGACGTAGCCCTGAGCGGCTCATACCCCCTGGGATGATCCCAAGCAATACCTTTTATTACAGTTACTTTTGACATTTTACAGCAGGGTTATAAGTTATTCTTTCAGACCTCAGATCATACTGAATGAAATAGTTCAATTGTTCAAACTTCCATCCACCTGGTATCAAAAATGGATAATATCTACTGTCATTAATTTGATATTGTTCGATCAATTCCATATTAATTAAAATTATATTTTATCGCTTGCGCTTAATTTTTTCCAAGATATTTCAATCTCTTCTAGGGTTTTACCTTTTGTTTCTGGTACAAACTTCCATATAAACCAGATAGCTGGTAGCGTTAATGTTGCATAAAGGAAGAATGTTCCTACAGGTGTTATGAGTTCTATAAAAATTGGATTAGTTAGCGTAATAAAAAAGCCTGTGACCATTAAGGAAAAACTCCCTATACTTACAGCTATTCCTCTAATTTTTGTAGGAAATATTTCACTAATAATCACCCAAACAATTGGTCCATATGAAAAAGCAAAGAAGGCAACATACATTAATAGTGGGATTATTACTAAGCTTGACCCTATGGCAAATAATACACTTACACCTGTAAGGGAAATAGCTACACCAACAACTCCAATAAGAAGCAACTTACGTCTACCGTATCGCTCAATATTCATAATGGCTATAAAAGTAAAAATAGAGTTTACTAAACCAACTAATACTGCTCCCAAAAATGAGCTTTCAATACTTTTAATTGATTCATTCAGAATGTTGGGAGCAAAATACATGATTGCAGCAATGCCACTCAAATGTGAAAACATAGGAAGAAGAATTCCTATTAAAAATGGTCTTCGCAAATAGGGCTTGAATAATTCTTTAATTCCTTGCGTTTCTACTGTTGTAGCTCCCTTTATTTCTGCCATTTGTACTTTTGCCTGTTCTACTCCTCCAATCTTAACCATTGTGGAAAAAGCACCTTCTTCTTTTCCATTATATACTTGCCATCTAGGACTTTCAGGTACGAAAAAAAGCAGGAGTAGGAAAAGAATGGCAATTGGTATTTCTGTACCAAACATGCCTCTCCATAGTTCCTCAACAAACAACCAATCCAATAAACCTATTTTAGTACCACTTATAACTCCTGCATTATCTCCGGCTAGATATAGGACTATCCAATCTACCAAAAAGGCAAGAAGAATTCCTAAGGTTATGGATAATTGATATAAGGATACCATTTTACCTCTTTTTTCAGGTAATGTTAGCTCAGAAATATAAATAGGTGCTACAACAGAAGTTACGCCCACACCTATTCCTCCGATTATTCTTACAATAATCAATATTAAAAATGAGGTATCTAAACTTGATGTAAACCAATATGACGAATCTAAATTACCCAAAAATCTAGGTGGTAGCATAGAACCAAAAGCAGATACGGTAAGACAAGAAGCCGCCAGTATCAATGCTTTTTTCCTTCCATATTTATCGGTAATTTTTCCAGAAATAATACAACCTAAAATTGTCCCTAGTAATGCAGATGAAACTACCCACCCCAACATACTTGGCGTTAAATTATATTGTGATTCAAGAAATGAGTTACAACCTGATATAATAGCTGTGTCATAACCAAAGAGAAACCCTCCAATAGTTGATACAAAGCTTATTGCGAGTAGATAAAAGGATGTTTTATTTTTCATTAATATATGAATTAAAAGATGCTTCTCATTTTACATAGTTTCAAATTTTTCAAAAGCATCTACTGTGCTCTTATGGTATTGTAAAACTTTTTTGATCATGTATTTATCTCTAGCTTTTTTGATAGCACCTAAAACTTAATTATCTTGTTTATCATTTTATCGTATTAAGTTTCTCTAAGAGATACTGTCAACAATTTCATATATTCAGAGTCCATTTTTGATTACTTTGTTACTTTTTCAACTGAAATGATATTGCTATCAAGCATTTTGGCAATTTCTTGCTGGTTGTAACCTAATTCAGTCAAGATTTCTTCTCCGTGTTCACCAATCATCGGTGACGATCTTTTGATTTCACCGGGCGTCTCACTCATGCTAAACGGTATGTTGGTTACCTTTACTTTTCCTGCTTTGGGGTGTTCCACATCCACAAAAGTATTATTGTACTGCACCTGCGGATCATTGGGGACGTCATTCTGATTATTGACTTTAGCTACCCATAAATCTAAGGCTAACATTATCTCTAACCATTCATCGGTGGTTTTGGTCTTGGTTATAGCTTCAATTAACCCATGGATTGTATTCCTTTGGTCATATAAAACTTGCGGATCGTTATATTTCATGAGTGATGGATCGCCTAAAGCTTCTACCAATTTTGGCCATGGACTCATAGCGATGGTCAAGTAGCCGTCTTGGGTTTGATACATACCAAAAGGTGCACCATTTCCAGGATGTCCTATCTTGGACTCAGGTCTTTCGAAAGTAGTTCCTAAGTTCTGAATAGTGAAATAGTCCTGCATCTGAAAAGCAATGGCTGAAGAAAGTAAGTTGGACTTAATTAATTGTCCTTTACCTGTTTTTTCTCGGTAGTACAAAGCTGCAAGGATAGCATAAACCGAGTTTAAGGCATTTACCTGATCGCAAAGTGCAGTACCTATTGCTACTGGTCCATCAGATTTTTTGCCACTGGTCATAATGGCTCCACTTACACTTTGTACTAAAAGGTCTTGTCCGGGTCTTGTCAAATACGGTCCTGCATCGCCCCAGCCACTAGCTGAGCAGTAAATAATATCAGGTTTTACTTTTTTCATGTTTTGGTAACCATAACCCAAGCGCTCCATTACACCAGGGCGAAAGTTTTCCATCACAATATCGGCTTTCTCTATCAGCTTATATATTATTTCCTTACCTTTTTCTGATTTCATATCTACAGCAAGTGAGCGTTTGTTACGATTCCAAGCCATAAAACAAGGAGATTCATCGCCAGCTATCCATTGGTTGAAAAATGTCATTTGTCTGTAAATATCTCCACTCTCATTTCTTTCTATTTTTATAACATCAGCCCCCAAATCTCCTAACATTTGAGTGGCATAAGGTCCTTGTAATAGTTGGGTGAAGTCCAACACTTTTACACTTTCTAAAGCAGATTTCATCTCAATCAATTTTTTAATGTAATAATTATTTTCCTTCAAAATAGTGTGGCAAGACGGTTAGTCCACCATCAACTTTAATATCAGCACCTGTGATGAATTTTACTTCATCGGAGGCTAGAAATAATGCTGTTTGGGCTACTTCTTCAGATTGACCCAAACGTTTCAAAGCTGCTTGATCTACGCTACTCTTTAAAAATCTTTCTCCTTCATTCCTTATTCTATCTTGATTCATGGGGGTTGAAATAGCACCAGGAGAAATAGAATTAATGCGTACATTTTGCTTGCCAAATTGCCCTGCTAACTGTGTTGTCATAGCATTGATTGCTCCTTTAGCAGCTGCATAAGCAGTCCAGTTATTCCAACTCCTTACTGCTTGAACAGATGAAATATTGATGATACTACCTGATTGCTGCTGCAACATATAGGGTAAAATTAGTTTTATCCCTCTAAATACACCCTTCAAGTTGATATTCATCAATGTATCCCAATCATTTTCAGACATTTCGGTTACATTACCTGAAATAGCTACGGCAGCATTATTTACCAAAATGTCAATTTGTTGGTACTTCTTTAGCGTTTTGCTTACCATTTTTTCTACTGACTCGGTATCTCCTACATCGCAACTTACAGCTATACAAGCTCCACCATTTTCTTTAATTTTTTTTGCTTCTTTTTCACATTTGGATATATTTATATCTGCCATACAAACTTTAGCGCCTTCTTTTGTGAAGGTTTGACAAATTGCAAGGCCTATACCATCTGCTGCGCCTGTTACAATAGCTATTTTATCTTTAAGTCGCATAAATTCACTTTTTTGCAAGCCAGTAATTTTCAATCTCTTCCAATGTCATCCCTTTAGTTTCAGGTAAAACCTTAGTCGCTAAGTAAATGGCTGGTAAAGTACAAATGGTAAAAAACCAGAAGGTACCGTAAGAGTGTAGGTTTTCAAGTAGCCATGGCGTCATCTGACCAACGAGAGTTGTCCCTATCCAGAGCGAAATAGTAGCGATAGACATGGCTGTTCCCCTAATTTTGAGTGGATATATTTCTGAAAGTATCACCCAAATGACAGGACCGTAACTAAAAGCAAAGCAAGCTATAAATAGCAGTATGAAAAACATCAACAAATAGGTATTATTCACCTCTATATAGAAGAGAAAACCTACAGTGGTTAATGAAACAATAATGCCCAAAACACCATAAAGTAATAGTGGTCTTCTACCTAAATGATCTATTTTCCAAATTGCTACCAGCGTAAACAACACGTTTACTATGCCAATAATTACTTGACCACCAAGCGCTTCACTTAATTTTAGTCCTGCTTTTTCCAAAATTTTAGGGCCGTAGTAAATAATGGCATTTATACCACTTACTTGGGTAAGGAATGCCAATAATATCCCTACGATCAGGGCAGTTCGGAAACCACTTGAAAAAGCGATTTTTATTCCTCCTGATTCTTTTGCTAAGTTGGTCTCTACTTCTTTTATTTCTTTATGGGCTTCTTCTTCGGTTACTATTTTGTGTAATATTCTCTTTGCTCTTTCTTTTTCTCCCTTCATTATTAGCCACCTTGGACTTTTGGGAACCATAAATAATAACATTAAGAAAATAAATGCAGGTATAGTCTCACTGCCCAGCATACCTCTCCATAATTCGGTTGCCATAATTTTATTAATCAGCCCTTCATTCTCTTGAAAAAAAGATGAAAGGTTCAATAAATAAGCATTAGAAAAATACGCACACAAAATTCCGATCGTAATGGCGAATTGGTACAAGGCGACTAGTCTGCCTCTTTTAGCAGCTGGAGAAATTTCTGAGATGTACAAGGGGGAAAGCATAGAGGCTATACCTACTCCAATACCTCCAATTAGCCGATAAGCTACCAATTCTGTGAAGCTACCACATAACATACAACCTATGGCAGACACACCAAAAAAAATAGCTGATATAATCAGAAGTTCTTTTCTTCCGAACTTATCACTAAAAATACCGGCAGATAAAACACCAGCAATAGTCCCAACCAATGCAGAGCTCACATACCATCCTTCCATTACAGTGCTGAGTGAGAATTGTCCTTTTACCAGTCCCACAGTTCCTGAAATAATAGCAGTATCATAGCCAAATAGAAACCCTCCTAAAGAGGCAATTACAGCAAGTTTAATAATATAATTATTATTCATCTTCATAATATTTCGAGCTCCAAAATATCGGTTAGACTAATACCCTAATCGTTGTTTTACAAGTTCAGGATTAAAACTGTCTCGTCTAAAAGTATGGGCTTCTGTATTAAATATATGTGCATCAAAATCAAAGGCTTCCTTTCCGGCAAATGCCACATAAAAATATTTGAGTGTTTCTGCAAAGAAAAAAGTAGCCAAATAATCTTTTTCGTCTTTGGTTCGAACATCTTTTACAGAATGGAAAGCTTCATTTGTTTTACAACACTCATTGATATCTTTCCAATATTTTTTTATCATATCTAGGTATTTCTCTTTACTCGTAATTTGATGGAGATAATAGGCAGATTCTATGATTTCTGGATTTAATTCGGAATTCGCATATTCTATGGTATCTTGCCCATAGTGATAGCGAGTGGGAAGCATGCTGTACTTATCCCATAGCCAATTCCATGTTTCTTGGTTTCTTTCAGCGTTTTCAATATCACCAGAAATAGCTTGTATGGCAGGAAAAAAAGCATCATAAAGTGATACAGAGCGTTTTAATACTTCACCAGTATGCATATCTACAATGGTATAGAATCTTTTACCTTCAAAATCATCTGCTAGGTACTGATTTATTTTTTGTATGCTAAAATCCCATATTTCCTTTATTTCAGGATCAGGAAAAATCATCCAACTTTTATACATGTATTCATAATAGGCATCGACACCAGCTTGTAGATGGTGCCATTTTGTACCTTCCCATTCTCCTGTTTCCACGTTGATTATTTCACCTGGAAGACCAATTTCAGATTTTCTTTCAAAAATAGCCTTAGTTGCTCTTTTTGCAGCTTGGTAATATTTTGGGTCTTCAGTATAATAGCTCAAAATACCAAATTCAAACAGATAGGTAGCTGCCTGTGCTACATTTATCACATCTCCTTTTCCTTCCCCTTTGTTACCAGCTGTCTTTCCCGTTTTCAAGTTTACAGAGTGATAGGGAATTCCAGTAGGTGAGTTGAAAGCAGGTAGGATGCGATCTGCAAAGTCTTGCACTTTAGTAAGCACTGCTGGGTTTTTACTGTATTCATAAATTGCTAACAGCCCTCCCAATATTCTGATGTTTACTTCAAATACTTGCACATAAACATCTTTATTCCAATCCATAGAAAGGGCATATTCTTCTATTTCTTTGGCTTCTTCATCAAAACCCATCACTTTTAAGGTACTATAAGCATCATAAGGAGAAATACCAAGAGATTGATCGTACCAGTTAAAGCCCTTTTTTGAAATGGGAAGGAGTACATCATAACCCCAAGCATATTTTTTATATGCTTGCCATGTACTTAAGGTAACCTGTCTTATTTCTTCGGCAAGTGCAGCTTCGTTTTTACTGCGATTTACTGCTGTACTTTTAGTTTCTTTCTTATCTTCTTTTTTAGATT
>JBCDJE010000020.1:0-15579 GCA_038748185.1 Bacteroidota bacterium | reverse complement strand
ATTATTACAATATAAAGTGAGTATTTCTTTGTAATATCTTACATGAATTAATATAGAAGTGATATTAAAATAGAAGAAGAAAATAATTCATATAGCAAATAAAAAACACTTGTTAAATATTTGATTTTCAGTGTATTAGTAAGTGATAAGTCTATTATGATTTAAATGACTAGCCGCTTTAAATATTTTAAAATAGGGCATGACTTTTTAAAAAGACTCTTTTAATACTTTTAAAGTACTTCATTGAAGCAGATATTAACCATTAATCGTAATGTGATTGATAATATGTTAAGCTGTATTTGAAACTAAAAAATAAAAGTATGGGGAAATTATTAATTCGGCTGTTTTATTTAATTCTTTTATTAACTCCTTTTATTACAAATGCTAATACACCTCCTACCGTACCAGTTCTGCAATTTCCTTTCAATCAAGAACCTGACTATACTGAACGAAGTATGACTTTTGTATGGAATCAGAGTTCTGATGAAGAGAACGAAAAGTTAGATTATGACTTTTACATAGGAGAAAGTGCTAATAACCTTACACTATTTGCTAGTGATGTAGTAGAAACTTTAGAGAATGATTCTATCATAGTGATACTTGAGAATCCACCTCTTGTGATTTTAAATCTTAAAAACTATTTATTGCCAAATAGAACTTATTACTGGAAAATAGTTGCCAAAGACGAGTCTGGTAATACTTCAGAAAGCGAAATATGGAGCCTTACTATTGGCGATGTAAATTTTTTTGCTCCAACTAAACCAGAAAATTTAACACCTTTAAATAATGTCAATAAAATAGACTTTAAGCCTTTGTTATCTTGGAGTAAAAGTTCAGATGGGGATCAACATGAGGTGTTTTATGATATTTATTTGAGTACGAAAAGTAATCCTAATGACTTATTAGTTTCTAATATTCCTAGCCTAATAACTCAATACAAAATTACTTCACCCTTAAAAGGGAATACTACTTATTATTGGAAAGTGGTTGCAAGAGATGAAAAAGGAAGAGAGACTAATGGTGATGTTTGGCAATTTACTACTACTAATAATACACCGGAAACTCCTCAGTTAATTTTCCCTACCTCAGGAAGTAGCGAAATTGATCATAACCTAGAATTTAGTTGGCAACCTGTAGAAGATATAGATGATGATAGCCTAATCTATGAACTTTGGTATGGTACTAAACTAATTCCAGATAAGTTGCTTATTGTGAAGCAAAACTCTGCAATGTTGGAATTAGCATCTAATACAACATACTATTGGAGGGTGGTGGTAAAAGATGATAAAGGAGGTATTTCGGAAAGTGAGATTAGAAATTTTACAACAAAGTCTACATCAAATTTACCACCTCATCAGCCGCAATTACTTTTACCTTCGAAAAACGCTACTGATGTTACCTTTCAACAAGTTTTAGAGTGGCAAGTTAGTAGTGACCCTGATCAAGATTTGGTAAGATATAATCTATATACAGGCTTACATCCTGATAGTTTAACTTTGACGGCATCTAAGCTAACAGATACTTCTTATTCACTATATTTAAGTGCAAATACTACTTATTATTGGCAGGTGGTTGCCAATGATGGTAAAGGAGGAGTTATAGCGAGTTCTATACAAAATTTTACTACTACTCAAGATGATATTTCTTTATCTAATATTCGGGCTTATTACAGATACGACCATCCTTCTCGTCTTTTTGAATACAAAATTTCTAATTTATCCCCAGCTTTTGACTTAGCTACAGCGGCATATACAGCAAAGGGGGATAGTGGTAGCGAGGATGCAGTAGCTTTAGTTTTGAATTATGATGAATCGAATACTTCTGTAACAGTAGAAGTACCTGAAGGTTTTAGTATTACTGAGTCCATTACTTATTTTGATGGACTTCCTATATCTGAAGCTACTAAAATTTTTAAGATAGAAGGAGACCTAACTTTGAATCCATTAGTAAAGGTAACTTTTGCTAGTGGAGAAGCTGAACGCAGCTACCAGATATTATATAAACAAAACCAAGCACCTTCGAAACCGAGTATAATTTTTCCTAAAAAAAGCGATAATGAGGTAAGTATTAAACCTACATTTGAATGGGAAGGAGGCGACGACCCAGATGGAGAGCTTGTAGTTTATCAAATTTTTTTAGGTAATAGCCCTGGCTCGCTACAGTCTTTAACCTTTTCTCTTGAAAAAGAATATACCCATAGGTTTGACTTATTACCTTCTCGCGTATATTACTGGAAAGTTATTGCTATAGATGATAATGATGGATTAACTGAAAGTGATATTTATTCTTTTGAAACAGAAGATGTTGATCTTTCTACTGGTCTTTCATTGCTTTATCCTAGAGAAATATCTTCGTATGTTGGTCATAAAACAGATTTGATATGGAGTTTTGATAAGGATGTTCCGGTAACTTATGATATTTATCTTGATACAGATAACCAACCAGCAAGAATAGCCCAAAACATTCAGGAAAATCGTTTTACACTAAATAACCTTTCTCCAAATACTCAATATTATTGGAAAGTAATAGCAAAAGATGAGCAAGGTAGCACTTATGAAAGTGAGTTGAGGCAATTCAAGACAAAACCGCTTAATGGGAATGAAACAGGTATTTTAACTGATAAAAGGGATGGACAGATATACCAATGGGTTCGGATCGGAGAACAAAAGTGGATGACACATAATCTAGCTTATAAACCAAAAGAAAAAGATGGTTATTTTGGTTATCAGTATTGGTTCGACAAGTGGGATGCTTCCAAAAAGAATTATTCTTTATTACTTCATCAAGATGAAAACTTAGAGAAGTATGGCTACTTATATAGTTGGAATGCAGCTATGAACTTTGAAAGCCTGAATGATTCAAGTGAATATGCTCAAGGTGTATGCCCATGTGGGTGGCGAGTTGCAACAAGGAACGATTGGCTTAAGTTTTATCCATTAAGAAATGAAACAACATTGTATGCAAAATCATGGGGAGTAAATTCACCAAACTTTCAAAATGATGGAGGGTTGAGTTTCCTCCCTTCAGGCTTTAGAAATGGTTTTGATCAGGGAAACTTTGAGTTTGATAAGAGGTCAGGAATTTGGCTTGGAAGTATGAATCCCTTTCGAGCAGAATCTATTCAAGTATCTTACAATTCTATTTTTCAGATAGGAGGTTACAACCAGCCCACTTCAAACTCTGCCTTTGCTGTCCGTTGTGTAAAGGTAGAGACAGATAACCTGCCACCACAAAAACCAATATTACAAACACCGACTTTTATCCAAAAAGATGTAGCGTATCCTGTAAGGTTCGAATGGAATAACGTAGTTGATCCTGATGGGGATTTACTAGAATATGAGATTTACATAGATACGTTATCCTCACCTATACAAAAAGTTGCACAACAGCTTAAAAATAACTTTTTTGAAACGGATTTATTAAAACCTAATACAACCTATTATTGGAAAGTAAGGGCACGAGATATTTACAATGAAGTGACTGATAGCGAAGTCTGGTCTTTCACTACTAGAGCCATAATAGGAAATACAGCACCTTCTTCTCCTCAGTTATTACTACCTCAGTTAGAAAGTCAGGATGTATCTGTTAATCCTACTTTGTTTACTTGGGAAGCTGCTAATGATGGAGAGGGCGATCCAATTGCTTATAATTTTTATATTAGTAAGCAACCTGAAATACAGATTTTACAAGGTAAAGATTTAAGTATTCCTCAATTCTCTATTAGTAACCTAGAAACTGGAACGACCTATTATTGGAAAGTAATAGCCAAAGATGGTAGGGGAGGTTTTGTTGAAAGTCAGATCTTTTCTTTTAAGACCATTAATCGGCCTCCATCAGCTCCAAAATTACTTACGCCCAATAACCAGAACAGTAACGTTCTTCGTGAACAAAAACTTACTTGGGGGCGGTCTATTGATCCTGATGGAGATCAAGTAACTTATACATTATATGTAGGACGATCGGTAGATAATTTAAGGATTTTTACCGAAACTATAGAAAGGAGTTATGATTTTGGCAATTTTCAATCACCAGGAAATACCACATACTATTGGCAAGTAATAGCTAAAGACAGAAAAGGTGGCGAGACAGCAAGTGAAATTTGGAGTTTTAGAACTATCAGTAAAGATATCCGTGAAAGAGCGTTCTTAACTAGCCCTGTTGATAATGCTACTATTAATACTCAAAATCAAACTTTTCAATGGGATAGACCTTCAGGATTTAGTACTAATTCAATTTTCACTTACGATTTATACTTAAAAGATCGCACGAATAGTACTTTGATTGCAAACGATATTCCCAATACAAACTATACGCTATCAGGTACTCAATTTCAATTAAGGGCAAATCGTTCCTATACTTGGCAAGTAGTAGCTAAATTAAAAGTTTCAAATACATTTTCGATCAGTGTACCATCAACAGAATTTACTTTTCAAACAGAGAATAGCCTTCCTTCAATACCCTTTTTGTTATCTCCTGGTAATAATGCTGCTAATCTACCTTATATGGTAACTTTGGAATGGGACAAAAGTACTGATCCCGATAGAGATATTTTATCGTATATTGTATATTTAGATACCAACACAGATCCGGTAACTCAAGTAAATGCTAGCCAAGATACTACTTACTATGCTACTTCGCTTATACCTAATACTACTTATTATTGGAAGGTAATAGCAAGAGATATTCATGGTGGAACTACAAGTAGTGAAGTAAGAAACTTTACTATACAGGATAATACGGTTAATAGTCCCCCTAATAAACCAGATTTGCTATCGCCCTCAAATTTTAATAGTCAACAGTCAGATCCTGTAAGACTTAATTGGAATGTAGTACGCGATATTGATGGAGATGCTATTAGGTATGATCTATATATTGCCACAAATAATAACTTTACTTCTCCTTTGGTAAGTAATTTAACAGATACTGCTTATTTATTTACTGTAACACAACCTAATACAAAATATTACTGGAAAGTGGTTGCAAAGGATGCTCAAGATGCAACAAGCAGCAGCGATACTTGGCATTTTACAATAAAAAATACACCTCCTACTGCTCCTACTTTGTTAGGCCCAATTGACGGGATAAAACTTACTGGCTCAACCGCACTTCTTGAATGGCGTATGTCTCAGGACGATGATAATGATTCTGTAAGTTATGATGTATACTTAAAAGAATCTTCTGATACAGAATCAAGAATAGCTCAAGGGCTGAATAGTCTAAATTTCACTACACCTATATTGAAAAACAATACAGTTTATACTTGGAGAGTAGTAGCCTTTGATCCCTCAGGTGGGGCTACTACGAGTGTAGTTGGTAGATTTATAGGAAAAAATGATCCTCCATCTGTTCCTCAACTAGTAGGTCCTACAGATAATGAAATTATTCAAAACCCAACAGTAACATTAGAATGGCTTGAGAGTTCTGATTTAGATAACGATAAACCAATTTATAATGTTTATTGGGATACTGATGGTACACTTACCCAGAAAAAAGGAACTATTCATCAAGGTACAACTTTTAGTATTTCGCCACTAGTTGAGAATACAACTTACTATTGGAAAGTCTCGGCTATTGATGAAGAGGACGGAGCTTCTTTTAGTGAGATTAGAACTTTTAAATATCAAAAGTCGGCTATAAATCAATCTCCTTCAGTGCCAAAATTGATTTCTCCTATTAATGGAAGAAATGATTTGAATACAAGTGTTTCTTTAAATTGGCAGGCAAGTGTCGATCCGGAAGCCGACCAAATAGTATATGATTTATTTATCAATAATACACTTTTGGTTTCAGGATTGACTGATTTAAATTATAATCTGTCGCCATTAGGAATAGATAAAGTATATACCTGGCAAATAATTGCTAGAGATTCAAAAGGAAATATAAGTAGCAGTGAAGTTTGGGAGTTTACAACTGGTCAAAATCAAGCGCCTTCTTTGCCAACATTAATTTCCCCTGCTAACCAAGCTACTGATCTTGCGACAAATGTTACTTTAAACTGGAATAAAAGTATAGATCCTGAAGCAGGTAAGGTAGTTTATGATGTAATCTTAAATAATGTACTTATTGCAAATAACATTAGCGATTTGACCTATGAATTAATTGATTTAGATATCAACACAACTTATAGCTGGCAAATTGTTGCTAAAGATGTTCAAGGAAATACAGAGAGTAGCACAGTATGGGAATTTACAACCAGCGATATGGTTATTCCTCAACTTACAATTTCAGGTAGAATAACAGATGGTTCTGGTGATGGCTTAAAAAATGTAAAACTTCAAGGTGCGCCCTTAGAAATTTCTACCGATGAGCAAGGATATTATTTAATAGAAGTACCAACTGGTTGGAATGGGACTATAAAACCTATATTAGTTAATTATGCATTTCAGCCTGCACAAATTGCATACACTGATGTTGAAGAAACGAAGGTAAATCAAGATTATATAGCATCTTTAACAAGTAATTATATCTTATCAGGAAAAGTTGAGGATACAGGTGGTAATACAGTTTCAGATGTACAAATCTCAGGTTTTGCGCAGGAAGTAAAAACAGATGCAACAGGTAATTTTAGTGTGAGTGTACCTGTTGGATGGTCTGGAAAAATTGAAGCAAATCTCCAAGATTATGAATTTAGCCCCAAAAGCTACGTGATTGCATCTGTTGAGAAAAATACTGACACGCTGAACTTTACTGCAACATATACAGGTATGTATAAAATTAGTGGTATTGTTAAAGATCAGTCTGGTGCTCCCATGTCGCAGTTATCTTTGTCTGGTTTTCCTCAGCAAGTATTAACTGATAGTAATGGTTTTTATGAAGTTATTGTACCTGCAGGTTGGAGCGGAATAGTTAGCCCAGAAAAGGATGACTATACATTTACTCCTGAAAATAGAGCATTTATACAGATAGCTGCTTCGAAAAATGATCAAGATTTTTCAGCGTCATTCATAGGGAATTATTTGATAACAGGTATAATTACAAATGTTACAGGTAATCCGATTGGAGATGTAGTCCTTGAAGGATTTCCTACAGAAACAATTACAAACGCAGTGGGTGTTTATCAGGCAGAAGTAGTTGCAGGTTGGTCAGGAACGGTAATACCTAAAAAAGAAGGATATATCTTCAATCCTAAAGAAATTATTTACAGCGATGTACAAGAAAATAAATCTGCTCAAAACTTCCAAAGTGAAATTGTAAGTGGTTTAGGAGGTGAACAAAATCTCATTGTGAAGATATTTCCCAACCCGAGTAAAAGTATAGTGACAATTCAATTAGGCAAACAGATTAATTCATCTGGGAAATTGGAGATAGTTACAACTCAGGGAAAAGTCATTAAACACCTTCAATTGGATAAGGGCTCAGAAATATTACAATGGGATGGGAAAGATCAAAAAGGAGGGCTTGTTCCTGCTGGTATTTACTATTTCTCTATATTGATAGAGAATCAGTTGCAATTTACTGAAAAAATCATCATCATAAGATAACGTAGACATTAAGTAAAAGAAAGAGGGTAAAACCTCTTTCTTTCTTAATCTGAAATCTCAATTGTACCATAATTTCTATTATAATATAGAAGTGGGTTATCACCCAAATTGACTTTAGCGTCAACGATTTTACCAAAAAGCACTGAATGTGTTCCTGATATAACTGAGTTTATTAACTCACAATCGAAACAAGCAATACTTTCTTGTAAGGTTGGGCTACCGGTAGTAAGGTTTCGCCAATCACCTATTGACAGACGTTCTTCCATACTCACTCCATCCATACCAGCAAACCTGTTTGCAAGTTGTTCCATATTAGCCGATAGGATATTTACAGCAAATACCTTATTCTCTTTAATTACCATAGCTAGTTCATTCTGATTGTTGATGCACACTAATAAAGTTGGTGGCGAATCAGTAACCGCACATACTGCAGTGGCAGTGAAACCGCCTTTACCAGCTATACCGCTTGTAGTTACAATATTTACAGCTCCTGCGAGCTGGCTCATGCCTGCTTTAAATACTTCTTTATCTACTGCTGTCTGGTTCATTCAATTCTATTTACATAAACATCTTATACAATACAAAAAAACGTACTATTGTTTGATAAGCGAAGTTTATAAAGGTATAAAGTACTAAAAAAGTTTAGGACTGAAAGATTGTGGCACTTTTTTTAGACATTAAAAATTATTTAAACTTTAATCCGATCTTGATATGAAATTTTTTTTTGGAATTACAATAGTTATACTGCTTTTTCCACTTTTTACTTTCGGGCAAAAAGGTAAGCCTTTTCCTTACCTTGAAGGTGAAACATTAAACGATCGGAAGGTTGTCCTTCCTAAAGAGACAATGGGTAAATATACGCTTATAGGCATTGCCTATTCAAGAAGATCAGACGAATTACTAAAAGGATGGTATGGTCCCCTTTATCGCACATTTGTATCTCCTCCTGAGGTAGCTTTCATTCCTCAAGATGATTACGATATAAATATGTATTTTATCGCATTGATGAAGGGTATTTACAAGGTAGCAGATAAAAAAATTACTCAAAAGATGAAAACAGGAATTGATAAAAAATTTCATAATAATCTATTGATGTATCAAGGTAAGATTAACAGTTATAAATCTGAACTAGATTTAGGTGAAAAAGACTTGCCCTATTTTTTTGTGTTAGATGAGAAGGGCAAAATTGTATACCAAACTAAAGGAGTATATACAGATAAGAAAATGTACGAAATACAATCAGCAATTGAAACGGACTAATCAATCTTGTTGTTTAGCATAAAAGATGAAAACAATAATAGAATTTGTTTATAACTGCAACTTCTCAATTTGTATTGAGGAAAGAATGTGATGAATTATCTTGAAATGTATGGTGATATGCTTAAAGTCCTGTATTTGTTAGTAAATGGCTAATATATAGATAGGATTTCATATTAAAGATTGTTAAAAACTTTTTGCCTTCAATACGTAGTTATAATTTTAAAATCGACCATTTAAGTTTTTATTTTTTGGTGCGTCTTTTATGCTCAAAAAGCTAGATAAATTAATATTTAAGGTCTTTCTAGGCCCCTTCTTTCTCACCTTTGCTATTGTGCTGTTTATTTTCCTCACACAGTACATGATAAAAAATTTCAAGCATTTTGTGGGAAAAGGATTAGGACTTGACGTATATGCCGAGTTGTTTGGTTATTTTGCTTTGGTACTTACCCCGGTGTCTTTGCCTTTAGCTGTGTTGCTTTCTTCATTAATGACTTTTGGTAGTCTTGGCGAACATTCAGAACTGACAGCCATAAAAAGTTCAGGTATTTCCTTACTTAGAATTTTAAGACCTATTGCTATCTATATATTCTTTGTAACCTTAGCAGCTTTCTACTTTAATGATCGCATTGCGCCTTATGCTAATTTAGAGGCTTATAGCTTGCTTTATGATATCAAACAAAAAAAACCTATTCTTGAATTTAAAGAACAAACTTTTTATAACGACCTACCAGGTTGGCGAATCAAGGTTAACAAAAAACTTGAAGATGGAAAAACCTTAGAAGGGATTATGATTTATAATCATACTGATAGAAGAGGGAATGTACAGGTAATAATGGCAGAGAGTGGTAAAATGGAAACCATTGGAAATTACTTAGCCCTTGATTTAAAAGATGGGAATATTTATTCAGAAGAATCTGCTAAAAAGCGGCGTAGTGAAGCAACAGAGTTTTTCAGGCAAGATTTTGACTCAGCCAGATTTCTGTTCAGTATGGAATCTTTTGGTCTTAAAGATACCGATAAAGAGTTTTTTCTGGGGCATAACTTAATGAAAAATACAAAGAAGCTCTTTGTAGAAAAAGATTCTGTAGATGAGGTTGTAGTAAAATACATGCACAATTTTAAAAGAAGTGTCTATTCTTATTATAACTTTTGGGAAAGAAATCCCGATGGAGGTGTTGCTATTCCTCCACTAGTTTCAGAAAGCGATAGCCTCGATCCTGAAGAAGAAGTTGAAGATGAAATGAGTGATACAATAAAAAATAAAATTGTAAAACCAAAAGAAAATACGCTGCAAGTTAAGCCAAAGCAACTGAAGAAACCCCCAAATAAGTTAAGGACAATACCCAAAAAACAACTACAAGAAAAGAAAAAAAACAAGAAAATACAAGCAATTGCTTATAACTCTGGTGGCCCTGAGATAGATGATAAAGTGAATGAGTTGATGTTGCAACAACCAGATAATCAAGATTATGTTAGGGCGCATTCTAAAGCAAGTAGTATTCTTAATTTATTAGAAACAAATGTTGATAGAGCTAAGCGACAAGCTTTGAAATTAAATTCCTACGAAATTGATATTCATCGTAAGTTTACCAAGACATTTGCTGTATTTGTAATGTTTCTCATTGGTGCACCACTAGGAGCTATTATAAAAAAGGGGGGCTTGGGAGTTCCTGTAATTGTTTCAATAATATTTTTTATCATATTTTACATCTCGACTATTATGGGAGAAAAATATGCTAAAGAGATGATCATTTCTCCTGTTGTAGGCTGTTGGGCTGCCAATGCTATCTTACTTACCTTCGGATTATTTTTCTTGCGGCAAGCACGTAAAGATGCCCGACTTTTTGATACAGATTTTTATTATGTAGCCTATCAAAATATAGCCGATAAATTGTCCGGCTATTTCAAAAAAAGCAGAAAAGGTACAGAAAATATTTCCGCCTCTCAGTAAGAAGGTTATGTTAGTATAACTATTCTACTGAGATAACTTTAAAAAAAATTTAGTTGTTATTAGTTTCTTTTGATGTTCCCAGTAATTGACTTCCACTGCGATTTACTCTCTTATTTAGTAAATGTACCAAATGCCCATGCTTTAAATAAAGAAGCAATAGGCTGTGCATTACCTCACTTGAAGGCAGGTAATGTGACTTTACAAGTGCTAGCTGTATTTACACCTACTAAAACTGGTAGCGTAAAAAATGCATATAGTCAATTTGAAATGTTTGAGTATTTGCACGATAAACATCATGAATGGATTTATCCTATAGGTAGTAACCTTTCTATAATTGATGCAGATAAAACAGCAACAATGCTAGCAATAGAAAATGCTTCAGGTATATGTGAAGAAGATGAATCCATTAGTAATGTTTTTGTTCGTTTAGATGAGTTGGTTGAACGTTTTGGTAAGATTCTTTATATTACCTTAACACATCATACTGAAAACCGCTTTGGTGGAGGAAACTATGCTTCTACAGGTCTCAAAAATGATGGTAAAGAATTATTACGCTATCTACATAATAAGGGAATAGCGGTTGACCTTTCTCATACTAGCGATCGTTTAGCCTTTGATATACTAAATACTATCGATCGATTGAACCTAAACATTTCTGTTATTGCCAGCCATTCTAATATGCGTCCTGTATGGGAGCATTCAAGAAATTTACCAGATGAACTAATTGAAGAGTTGAAAAATAGAAAAGGATTAGTGGGAGTAAACTTTGTAAGGTCATTTGTAAACAACAATAATAGTAATGCGATTTTTGACCATATAAGATATGGAATAGACAAGGGGTTATCAATGGTTTTTGGTGCTGACTTTTTTTCTACAGAAATGCTCAATGATCCGAAAAGGATGCCTTATTTCTTTAAGAATCTTTCTAATGCTAGCCAGTATGACAAAGTACTCGAAGAAATGAAACATATTGGTTTTAGTGAAGAAGATTGTTACAGTTTATCTTATCAGAATGCAGTTATATGGCTAAAGGAGCGCGGTTTTGTATTTCAATAATTATCTCCTTTTCTGTACATAAGTCTCTTCGAAAACGTTACCGTTAATTATATCTCTAAAATTATTTTCTCAAGCTCTGTTTGATTAATTTTCCAGAAACCAACGTAGGGAAATGAGAAAAATATCTTTTTTATTAATTGCTTCATTTACAGTATTTACATTACAAGCTCAACAAACGGAAATCTTATATCTTTCAGGCGTTGACAAAGACAATACAGTTGATTGGGAATTTTATATTGATAAGGGAATGAATAGTGGAAAATGGACTACTATTCCTGTGCCCTCTAATTGGGAACTACAAGGTTTTGGTGTGTATAATTATGGCAGAGCACCTAAAAAGCAAGAACCTTCCGATGAGACAGCACAATACAGATATAAATTTGAAGTACCCAGTAGTTTTAAGAAGAAATATATCGAAATTGTTTTTGAAGGTGTGATGACCGATACTGAAGTAAAAGTAAATGGAAAACTTGTAGGACCGGTACACCAAGGTGGTTTTTACAGATTCACTTACAATATAAGCGATTTAGTAAAGATCGGGAGGGAAAATTTATTGGAAGTAAAAGTAAAGAATTGGTCAGATGATCCTAGTGTGAATACTGCTGAAAGAGAAGCAGATTTTTGGGTTTTTGGTGGTATTTACAGACCTGTATATTTAAGGGCTTTCCCAAAAATACATATCGAAAGAACAGCAATCAATGCAAAAGCCAATGGTGATTTTGAAATAGATGTTTTTTTACGAGGTGCTGATAAAGTTACAGAAGTGCAAGGGCAAATCTATGATCTCGAAAATAACCCAATAGGTAATCCTTTTTTAGAGGAAGCTGCTCTTGCTATGGAAAAAATATCTTTGAGTACTAATGTAAAAGAGCCTTTAATTTGGTCACCTGAGTTTCCAAATAGGTATAAAGTAATTTTACAGTTAAAAAAAGGAAATAAAGTTGTACATGAGATAACTGAAAAATTTGGTTTTAGAACAGTGGAGTTACGTGAGAATGATGGACTGTATGTAAATGATGTAAAGGTGATGTTAAAAGGAGTAAATAGACATACTTTCTGGCCGTCATCAGGCAGAACATCTAGCAGGGAACTCAGTGAAATAGACGTAAATTTAATTAAAGATATGAACATGAATGCGGTGAGGATGTCACACTACCCACCTGATGTTCATTTTTTAGAGGTATGTGATTCTTTAGGATTATTTGTACTAGATGAGTTGACAGGTTGGCAAACAAGTTACAGCACAGAAATAGGAGAAAAATTGGTAAAAGAGATGATGATTAGGGATGTAAACCACCCGAGTATTGTTATCTGGGATAATGGCAATGAAGGCGGTTGGAATGAAGAACTAGACGATGATTTTTACTTATATGATCCACAAAAGAGACCTATTATTCATCCTTGGGCAAAATTTAGGGGAACAGATACACAACATTATAAGGATTGGAATTGCTGTGTAGATGGCCTCTTTCATGGAAATGATGTGTTTTTTCCTACAGAATTTTTGCATGGTTTATATGATGGTGGACATGGAGCTGGTTTAGACGACTTTTATAATTCCATGTTGGAAAACTCACTTTCAGCAGGTGGGTTCTTGTGGGTTTTTAGTGATGAAGGAGTTGAACGTTCAGATCGTGAAAAAGAAATTGATACTTTTAGGAGTAATGCGCCAGATGGTATTTTAGGACCCTATAGAGAGAAAGAAGGTAGCTTTTATACTATCAAAGAAATTTGGTCTCCAATCTATATAAAATATGAGCAGTTACCGGAAAATTTTGATGGAAGTTTACCAGTAGAAAATCGTTTTTTTTACACAACGCTTAATCAATGTGCATTTAATTGGCAGTTAGTAGATTTTACAATTGCTAAAGAGGATACGGCACAAACAATATATGCCAAAGGAGAAATAATAGCTGATCCTATAAAACCTTGGGAGGATGGTTTTCTAAAGATAGATTTACCTGAAGACTGGAGAAACCACGATGTACTTCAAGTTTCTGCTACTGATCCTCATGGTAGGGAAATCTTTACTTGGAGTTGGTCAACAGGTAACATAAGGAAAAAAATGCTTTCTAGTATTCAAAAAGAAAGTACAGGTGATTTAATAGCCAAAATTGAAGAAAATGAAAATGACTTTAGGCTCTATGCTGCTGAAAATGAAGTCATAATAGATAAATCCTTAGGAAGGATATTATCAATAAAGCGAAGTGGGAAATTACTCTCTCTTACCAACGGACCAGCACTAGATAAATCGTTTGATACAAATGAACTGAGGGAAATTAAGCATTATCAAAAAGGGAATGAATATATACTTGAGTTCAGGTTCACCGATGAAAGTACAATGAAAAAGATTCAATATACCATGCTATTTAACGGAATACTGAAGATAAATGTAGAATACTTGCTTAAAAACGGATATTACGATTATGTAGGGGCAGGATTTAATTATCCTGAAGAGAAAGTAACAGGTATAACTTGGGTAGGTGATGGGCCTTACAGGGTATGGAAGAATAGATTAAAAGGACCTAGATTTGGCTTATGGAAAAAAGCCTATAACAATACAATAACAGGTGAATCTTGGGAATATCCAGAGTTTAAGGGGTATCATGCAAATATGTCTTGGGCTAAAATAGATAATACTGAAATGCCTTTCACCATTTATTTTGAGCAACCAAACTTATATCTAAGCTTGTTTAAACCTGCACCTCCAGAAGGTGCTTATAATGAAAATACTGATGGTTATTTTCCTGAAAGTGATATAGGAATCATGCATGCAATTAGTCCTATTGGTACTAAATTCAAAAAGGCTGAACAAGTTGGCCCCCAAGGTCAGAAGAATATTGTTCAGCATCATAGGAATCCAGAGAATTATCAATTTACTTTATATTTGGATTTTGGAGATTGAGCTAGCGGAGTATATTCTCACTCGTTTTAATATGATACTTTATAAAATAGAATATCGTTGATTTTACTAAAAAATAAGATGTTTTTTAATGCACTTACTCTTCGAAAATACTTTTGGTAGCATTATCTATAATTCTAAAATAAATATTTTAGAGACCTACTGGAAGTATTCATCAGAAGAGTTAGAGGACGTCTCATTTAAAGCATTCCTTCTTAAATTTTCTGATTTTCTAAATCAATTCAAAACTGAAAGTTTCTTTGTAAATGCCTCCGAGAAGTAAGTATTCACTGTGGATAATGATATACAGATTTGGCATGATGAGATGATAATACTAAGATATGTAGAAGCTGGGATAAAAAAAAAGCATTTTATTTATCAGAAGATGTGATAGTAAGTTTGTCTTTAGCACTCACTTTCCTAGAAGCAAATAGTAAACAGATTGAAACCCGATTTTTTAACCATGAAACAAAAGCTAAGAACTGGCTTCGCAAAAAAATCGCCAAAAAGTAATAACATCATCCAACAAACTTTAACTAAGCGAAAGACGGTTCATTATCTTATCGAGAAACATTAAAGACCAAAAGCCAACGGAAACAGCTGATAGTATTAATATCAAATTATTTTCTGAAGTGAAAAAATCCTGATAAAAATTCAGCAGATTTAAAATACTTACTGGAATTTCAATACTATATCCTGATCCTATATTATTTCCGTAATAGAATACTAACAGAAATAAAGCTATAATAGATAATCCCAAAAGCATTTTAAATTTTCCACTAATCAAAGGCTTCTTATATTTTGAAAGATTAGCTTTAGGTTTATTGAGTAATTCAATTACATTTTGAGTGAAGTGATGATTAAGTTGTTTTTCCTCAACATGTTTCTTTAAATTACTTAGAAAAAATTTATCTAACTTTATTTGGTCT
>JBCDJE010000019.1:0-15593 GCA_038748185.1 Bacteroidota bacterium | reverse complement strand
GTTGTAATTCCCAAAATATACCTGGAAGATTTAGACAAGACAACTATGGCAATAACGTATGTTATAGGGTCATTTGTTATCCTGCTGTTTTCAACAAAGGTCTTCAAACATTACAAAAAACAACTCAATCAGGCTGAAGAATTAATCCTTGAATTACAAGAGGATAAGCTATGAAACCGGTTATTATAACATGCTGTATCCTACTATTTACACTGGTCGTACCCATTTTGGAAATCAATGATACACATGTAAATCCTGATTGGACTCCTCATGTCAGAATTCATGAAGTTTGGCAGTTAATTACGAATTCATCTATTGGGATTCTATGCCTTTGGTTAGTCTGGTATAAGAAAGAATATGTACTAAGTACACTTTTGAGCATGTTGGTAATGGGAGGTTTTTTGTTAGCATTCCTTTTGAAAGAATTGTACGGAGGTTCTATGAAATATCTTGATGGAAGTGAGAAAACGGTTTTGGGAATTAATATTGGTATTCTAGGATTCGGTATAGGATTCATTGTACTTGCAACAATACTCATTTTTCATTTCTCAAACAGCAGCGATAGAAAGTAAATTTGAATAGGATTATTGTTAGGTGACTTTTAAATCACCTATGCTTTCTTTGTAGATTCCCTTACTACTATTTTTGTAGAAAGTACGCTAAGTTCAGATTGTGTTGATTGTTTGTTTTTGATTTTATGCAACAATAATTCTCCGGCAATTTTACCCATCTCATACCCCGGTTGATGTACACTGGTAAGTGTCGGGCAGATCACTTCATCCATGGGTTCATTATTAAATCCCATTAAGCCCATGTCTGTGGGGATTTTTAAACCAGCTTCTTTGATGGTAAGCATAGCATTAATAGCCATCTGGTCGCTAAAAGCCAGAATGGCATCTGGCGGATGTGTGAGTGACAATAGTTTTCTGGTTGCATCCATCACGCTTTCCTTCTCAAAATCACAATGGATAATGTATTTTTTAGAAACAGATATTTGCTTTTCTTGTAGCGCTCTTTTGTAACCTTGCAACCTTCTATTACTAATCTGAACCAATTTTGAAGCCCCTAGAAAAGCAATTTTCTGATACCCCATTTCTAAAAGGTGGTTTACGGCTTTACAGGCGGCATCAACATTGTCGATGACTACTCTGGAAGTTATAATTTCTTCACAATCCCTATTAAAGAAAACAAGTGGAATACTTTTCCTTTTTATGAGTTCAAAATGACTAAACTCATTGGTTTCACTTGCTAATGAAATGATAAAGCCGGCTACTCGGTTTTTGATCAACTCCTTAATAGCGGCGATTTCTCTTTCAGAAGATTCATGGGTTTGTGCTGTTACCAAAGTATAACCGTGTAGCCTAATCACATTTTCAATAGCAGCAATTGCTGTAGCATATAAATGATAAGCCACTTTTGGGATAATCACGGCAATAATATTAGAATGCCCTTTTAACAAACTCAATGCTAATTCATTGGGTTCATAATCCAGCTCCTCAGCTAGTTGCAATACCCTCCGTTTTGTTTTGGCATTTACATCAGGATGATTTCGCAATGCGCGAGAAACTGTTGAAATGGATATATTCAATCTTTCTGCAATGTCTTTTAAAGTAATCGGTGATATTGAATCCATTTTTAATGCAATTTCATTTATTGGTGTTGCACATTTTCGAATATAGCAAATAGTATCACTCTTTCTTAAAAACCAGTAAACCAAATCATACAAATATTTTTTTGCAAACCTTGCCGGAAAGGATTGCAAGGAAATATTACATTTTACACTTGCGTATTCCAGCTTTTATTCTTTAGATTAAATCACAGCTTAGGCTATCATTAGCGAACTGTAAGAGAGTAGAGCTATAAAATTTCATTAAAAAGTACAATTTGTAAAATGAAACGAATATGAACTTTAAGCAGAAAAAAAAACTTCAATGGTTAACCATCATCTTATTGCTTGCAACATCTTTAGCTTTTCAGCAAGTATCCATCACAAAAAAAGTGATATATGAAGAGATTGACGGAAAAATTGCTGTAGAAGCAGAACATTTCGCAAAGCAATACAAAACCAAAAAGCGCAAATGGTACTTACAAGATGCTAATAATACAGCTAATGTGGCACCAGATGCAGATGAGAATCATTTCATAGATGCTAGTGGAGGAGCATACTTAGAGCTTCTACCAGATACACGCGTTACCCATGATGACCCACTTGTACATGGGGAAAGCTTTTCGAACAAGCCCGGAGTTATGGCTATTCTAGATTATAAAGTATACTTCAATTCGCCTGGCAAATATTATGTTTGGGTAAGGGTGCATACTTCAGGCACAGAAGATAACGGTATTCATGTGGGGATTAACGGAACTTGGCCAGAGAGTGGGCAAAGAATGCAGTTTTCTGGTAACTCAAAAAAATGGATTTGGGAAAGCAGGCAAAGAACAAAAGAAGTACATACAGGAGTTGAAAAACTAATCTATCTCGAAATTCCAGAAGCAGGACTGCATACGATTTCATTTTCCATGCGAGAAGATGGTTTTGAGTTTGACAAATGGATGATGGAAAAAGAATACAAAAGACCAGAAGGAAAGGGGATTGCAGAAAGAATAAAGAAACATAGAATGAACTAAAATCTATGTTCTGTATCTCACAGGGGATTCTTAAATTAACAGTAATTCATATAAGCTATCATTTATTCATATAAAATCAGAAAGGATAAAAATGAAAACCTACAAAATTGCGATTGTTCCAGGAGATGGAATAGGAAAGGAAATAGTACCAGCAGGAGTACAAGTATTGCAAGCTGTTGCTGCAAAGCATCAGTTCAAAATAGAAATGACATCTTTTCCATGGGGAGCAGGACATTATAAAGAAAATGGAGTGTTTATTACACCAGAAGGTATTGAAGCGCTTAAAGCATTTGATGCTATTTATTTTGGTGCAGTTGGAAGCCCCGATGTAGATGATACCCTACCAGCTATGTTATATACTTTCAAAATAAGAACGCATTTTCAACAGTATGTAAATTATAGACCGGTAAAATTGTTACCTGGTGTAGAAAGCCCATTGCGTTACAAAAGCCATCAAGATATAGACTTCGTGGTGATAAGGGAGAACAATGAAGGGGAATTTGTACAAAATGGTAAGATTCTCTATCCCGATGAAGCCCATGGGTTGGCTACTGATACCAGTGTTTTCACCCGACATGGAATAGAAAGAATCGCCAGATTCAGCTTTGAATTAGCAAGAAAACGCAGGAATAAAGTGACCAATGTTACAAAATCGAATACGTTGATTCATAGCTTGGCTTATTGGGATAAAGTGATTCAGGAAATAGCTTTTGAATATCCCGATGTAAGTTATGATAAAATGTATGTTGACAATGCTTCAGCCAGTTTTGTATTAAAACCTGAAGTATTTGATGTAATTCTTACCACAAATATGATTGGTGATATACTAAGTGATTTAGGTGGCGCAATTATGGGCAGTTTGGGTTTTGGACCTAGTGGAAATATCAATCCCGAAAAAGAATATCCCTCTATGTTCGAACCGATTCATGGTTCTGCTCCTGACATTGCCGGGCAAAACATTGCCAACCCAATTGGGGCAATTTGGTCAGCTGCATTAATGCTAGATCATTTGGGAGAAAATGAAGCTGCCAAAAGCATATTTGATGGGATTTGCGCGACCACTGACGCAAGAATTTTTGCGAAAGATCTTCGAGGAAATGCTACTACCTCAGAAATTGCTGAGGCAGTATTGAACCATATTCAGCAGCGTGAAAATGCTTAGCAAAAAACTATTACTTCCCTAATGAAAATGAAAAAAAACCTATTTTTACTTAGTTTAATTGTATTTGCAATTGCCTTTCATGGGTCTTATGCGCAGAAAAAAACTGTGGTGAATATTCAAGACAACCAGTTTTATATCAATGGAGAGTTAACTTACAAAGGAAGGAGCTGGCAAGGGAATAAAATAGAAGGGCTACTATTTAACTCGCGTATGGTTCAAGGAATTTTTGATGATGAAAATCCTGAGACGCGGAAACAATTTGTTTATCCTGATACTAAAAAATGGAATCCAAATCGCAATACAAAAGAGTTTATTGCTGCCATGAAAGATTGGTATGCACACGGCTTGTTAGCTTTCACTTTAAATTTACAAGGAGGTAGTCCTATAGGATATGGTAACAAGAATTGGCGTAATTCAGCTTTCAATGAAAATGGTGAGCTAAAAAAAGACTACTTTAAAAGATTGGATAAAATCCTAAAAGCTGCTGACAATTTAGGCATGGTAGTTATTTTAGGCTATTTCTATTTTGGGCAGGATCAATTCCTAACTGATGAAAAGGCAATAATAAATGCAGTAGATAAAACTACTGAATGGCTTATTAATAAGGGATATAGAAATATCTTGATAGAAGTGAATAATGAGTGTAATGTAAAAAAATACGATCATGAAATATTGAAGGCAGATCGGATTCACGAGTTAATTATACGTGTTAGAGAAAAGAAAGCTAGAGACGGTTATCGTTTGCCAGTAAGTACTAGCTATGGAGGTGGTGCAATACCGCAATCTAATGTAGTAAAAGTAAGTGATTTCTTATTAATTCACGGAAATGGAGTAAAAGATCCAGTAAGAATTACTGAAATGGTAGAAAAAACAAAGGCAGTAGAGGGCTATTTAGGTCAACCTATCCTGTTTAATGAGGATGATCATTACGATTTTGAGAAAGAAAACAACAATATGGTAGCTGCAACAAAAGCTTATGCATCTTGGGGATATTTCGATTTCAGGAGAGATAATGAATCTTTTGAAGAGGGCTTTCAGTCTGTACCTGTCGATTGGACCATTAGTTCGAAAAGAAAAAAAGCCTTTTTCGATAAAGTAAAGGAAATTACAGGAAAATAGTTCTAATTTAAAAAAGCGTAATCATGGCTTCCAAAATAATTGACCTGACTTTACCTTATGACGAAAATATAGCTGGTTTCTCGTGGGAAGATGCAAAGGTATTAGAAAAAGATGGCTGGAATGCACGTGATTTACACATCTATTCCCACGCCGGTACACATATGGATGCGCCACGTCATTTTGGCGTAACTGAGGAGTCTATTGATGAAATACCTTTAGAATCTTGTCGGTTACAAGCATGGGTGGCACATTTGCCTGAAACAAAAGCAGGCAGCCTTATCCACCCTGAACAGCTTGGCGAAGAAATATTAGAAAACCTACAACCGGGCGAAGGTCTTTTATTGCATACAGGTTGGTCGGTGAAATTAGGAACTGATGCTTATAGAAATGCATTACCTCGGGTAAGTAAAGCGCTAGCCAATTGGTGTATTTCAAGAAAAGTGGCATTAATAGGCGTAGAACCTCCTTCTGTTGCCGATGTAAACAACTTGGAAGAAGTCACGCTAATTCATCAGCTGTTATTAGGAAATAAAATCATCATTGTAGAAGGTTTAACTAATTTGAATAGCTTACCCAATTCAAAGGTCGATTTTTGGGCAGTGCCTTTAAAAATTAAAAAAGGAGACGGTGCACCATGCAGAGCATTTGTGCTAGCAGAAACTGAATAATATGGAAACATTAAAAAAGCTGATAAAAAGCGTACCTCCTGAAATACCTTCATCACTTGGTAAAATTATATTTTTTCGAAAGCAACATCCTAAATCCATTGTAGTATTAGATGATGATCCGACTGGTTGCCAAACTGTACATGAAGTACCAGTACTAACAACATGGGAAGTCTCTGTACTTAAAAATGAATTTGAGAAAGGTACCCTCCTATTCTTCATACTTACAAATTCCAGAAGTCTTTCAGAAAAGGAGGCAGTACTTTTGAATAAAGAAATAGCCAGAAACTTGCAAGTAGCAGCCCAAGCTTCAAAGAAAAGTTTTACTGTCATTAGCCGCAGTGATTCAACCCTTAGAGGACATTATCCTGCTGAAATCAATGCGTTTAAAGCATCTTTAAAGTTAGAAAGAGCCATAGAAATCATAGCTCCGGTCTTTTTTGAAGGAGGGCGATATACAGCAAAAGGCGTCCACTATGTAGAAGAAGAAGGTCAACTCATTCTAGCTTCTCAAACCCCCTTTGCTAAAGACGTGAGTTTCGGTTATAAAAATGCTGTATTGGCAAAATGGGTAGAAGAGAAAACAAAAGGCAACGTAAAAGCCAGTGATGTAAAACAATTATCTCTCACTGAAATCAGAACAAAAACTACTGAAGCCCTGACTCATTTTTTTACAAATTTGAAACCTGCGAATGTTTGTACAATCGATGCATTAGTACCTGCTGATTTGGAAAAAGTAGCATTGGCTATTCACCATGCTGAACAAGTTGGGCAAGAATTTATTTTTAGAACAGCAGCTACTTTTGTTCAGACATATGGTGGTATTTCTAAAAAGCCCTTACTATCAAAAAGTGACTTTTCCATTGCTCCTAACAGACCCGGATTGATTGTAGCGGGTTCTTATGTACCTAAAACATCGGCGCAATTAGCATACTTCATAAGTCAAGAATTACCTATTACCAGTATTGAAATTGATGCCCAGAAGCTAACTACAAAAGAAGCAAAGGAGGAAATTTTACGCTGCACTGAGTTAATGAATTCAACTTTAGATGAGCAAAAACATGTATTGCTATTTACAAGTAGGAAATATATTGCTGGAAACACGCCTGAGAAACAATTGGCTGATGGAAAAATGATTTCAACAGGTGTAGTAGAGATTGTCAAAAATTTATCTAAAGCGCCTAGTTTCTTAATCGCCAAAGGAGGCATTACCTCAAGTGATATTGCAACCAAAGCATTAAAAATTGAACGTGCTGAAGTAATAGGACAATTATTGCCCGGAGTACCTGTATGGAAAGCTGGAGAAAAAAGCCGCTTTTCGGATTTACCTTATGTAATTTTTCCTGGAAATGTAGGTGATGAAACCAGTTTGTATCAAGCATTTTCAAAGCTTTTTTAACAATCCTTATTATGACCAAAACCAAAACGACATACTCCAACAAACAACCTATCATACCTTTCAGGTTTATTCTGGCTTTTAGCACTTTTTTACTAGCATTACTACTTTATATAGATAGGGTGTGTATCTCGGTAGCTAAAGGATCAATAGCCGAAGATTTATCATTAAGCGAGCAGCAGATGGGTTGGGTGTTTTCAGCATTTGCATTGGGCTATGCACTCTTTCAAGTTCCTTCGGGTATCTTGGCCGATCGTTTTGGCCCTCGTGCTATCCTTACAAGTATTGTTTCTGTCTGGTCATTATTTACGGCATTAACAGGATTTGCTTTCAATTATATTTCTATTTTGATAGTGAGATTACTTTTTGGTGCCGGAGAAGCAGGTGCTTTTCCGGCGATTGCACGTGTTACTTATAATTGGATACCACTAAAGGAAAGAGGAATCATTACAGGCGTTAATTTTTCAGGCTCGCGATTGGGGGCTGCTTTTGCCTTGCCTTTGGTTGCACTATTGATAGAATCTGTCGGTTGGCGAAGTAGTTTTTATCTTTTAGGAGGTATAGGTATTGTTTGGGCATTGCTTTGGTGGTGGGGTTTCCGTGATGATCCAGAGAAACATACCCGTTTAAAAGAAACCGAAAGAGCGTATATTCTCAAAAATCGCCAAGCATCTTCTGTAGAGAAAGACATGCCTAAAGCCTCACTTTCAGCCAGAGAGGTGTTTACATCGCGTAATATGTGGCTTCTTATGGGGCAATATTTTAGTAGTAATTTTACTTTCTTCTTTAGTCTGACCTGGCTCTTTCCCCATATTAAAGAACAATACAACTTAGAAGCTGTTGAAGCTGGATTTTATGCTTCTGCTCCATTGGTATTTGGTGCTTTGGGCAACTGGGTATCAGGTTGGTGGATTGACCATATCTATCAAAAAGGTAAATGGACTAAGTCACGGAGGTTACCTGCTATTACAGGTTTTGTATTGGCAGCAATTGGCTTAATTGGTAGTGTTTACATGAACACACCTCTTGGTGCTGTGGCTTTTCTTTCTATTGCCATTTTCGGTGCAGATATGACACTCAGTCCTTCATGGTCTTTCTGTGTAGATATTGGTAAAGCCAATTCCGGAGCTGTTTCTGGTACGATGAATATGGCAGGAAATGTTGGTGCCTTTATCACTTCACTTACCTTTCCCTACCTCCAAGCACTAACTGGCTCTGTAGAACCATTTTTCTTTTTAGGAGCAGGTTTGAATATTATCGCCGTAGTTTTGTGGATGGGCGCGAGACCCGATAAACCTATTCAAAAAAATTAAGTTATGAAAAAACAATTAAAAGGTGTAGCAGTAGGTGCGGGATATTTTAGTCAGTTTCATTATGATGCTTGGTCGCGTATTCAAGAAGTAACTATTGGGGCTTTATGCGATCAATCTCATGAAGCTGCTGAAACAAAAGCTCGAAAATATAATATCCCTAAAATCTATACAGATTATCAAGAAATGTTGGAAAAAGAAAAGCCAGATTTTATAGACATTATCACCCCACCTGATACTCATGTAGAAATGGTAAAAGCAGCAGCCAACGCCGGAGTTGCTATTATCTGCCAAAAACCACTTGTGCCAGCCTTTCATCAAGCAAAAACATTAATTGATTATGTAAAAGAGAAAGGTATCCGTTGTATGGTTCATGAAAATTTTCGTTTTCAGCCTTGGTACAGAGAAATTAAAAAACTGTTAGCTGATGGGGAAGTAGGCAATGAAATACAACATTTGTACTTTAGGATGAGGATGGGTGACGGCTGGCAGAATGATGCCTATTTAAATAGGCAGCCTTATTTCAGGGAAATGCCTCGGTTATTGATCTATGAAACAGGAGTACATTTTATTGATACCTTTCAGTTTATAGCAGGTAAGATAGAAAAAGTTTATGCACGTTTAAGGAATTTAAATCCTAACATCAAAGGAGAAGACAGTGGGCTTATATTTTTTGAGTTTGAAAACAAAGCAAATGGTATTTACGACGCGAGTCGTTATCATGAAACCGCCTATAAAAACCCTAGGTATACTTTTGGAGAAATGTTACTGGAGACTTCTCGTGGAGCTTTGAAGATATTTCAAGACGGTACTATTACTATTAAGCCACTCGGCCAACCTGAAAAAGAGCATAATTACTTTCATGAAGATCGAGGATTTTGTGGCGATTGTGTGTATTTCACCCAAAGGCACTTTATTTCATCAATTATCAATGGTACTTCTTTTGAAACAGATGTAGCTAGTTATTTACAAGTGCTCAAAGTGCAAGAAGCAATATATAACTCATCTAAAAAAGGGATGCCTGTGCGTTTAGATAAGTGATTAGTTTTATTATTTTCCTTTCGTTTAAATACTTAAACCGCTATTTCTTATGTATGTTGCTACTCATTGTAGCTTTTACTTAATCTTTTATTCTGATTATATTTTTTGAGTTCTCTTTAACGGTAAATGGCAAGTGTATTTGTTGAACTCTATTTTGCCAATAGGTCATTTCATAGCTTCCGGGTTTTAATTTTTTTTCTATTGGAAATTCTATTTGTGTTAATATGAATTCATCTGGCCCTGAAACTTTAAGCTTATTTTTAATCTTGCAGGATCCACACGTAAATGTGACTTTTTCTCTTTCGTATTGATTCATTTGAATTGTGTCTTTTTCTTCGAGGAGAAAACCATAGTCACCTTCTGCTAAAATTGCTTCGAAACTAGTAGTATTAAAAAGTTGGTATATAGCTTTCTTTTTATGGTTGGAAGCCCATTGGGCTACCTCGCTGTTCTTACCATCTTTTATAAGCGAATGAAGATATTTGCCTTGAACTTCTAATTTTGGTGGAACAGGATATTGTTTATTTCCCCCTTGGGAACTAGCACCATGATAAAATAATCCGAGAATAAGAATCGTAATTAGGTTTGTTCTTTTTAATTTCATAGCATCAGTTTTTTTACTTTAATGGGTAGTAATTGGGTATATGTATTACAGATGCATCTCGCGTTGTATATGCACATAGAATTAAACCTGTAACTAAATACAACAATAAAAGGGCATTATATACCTTTTGCCACAAAAAGTTAGACTTCCAATATTCTTTTGTACAATACTTCCATCCCTCAAATTGACGAGTGATACGAACTTAATCAGATTTGAGTGCTTTTGTAGGATTTGTCAGGGCCGCCTTATAAGATTGGCTGCTCACCACTATCCAAATAACTATACCTACTGAAATTACAGGTAGCACAAAAAGCCACCATGACAGATCTATTCTATAAGAATAATTTTCCAACCATTTACTTAACAGAAAATAGGCAAGGGGAATAGCTATAAAGGAAGCGAACCCTGCAAGCAACATAAAATCCTTTGTAAGCAGCCATAAAATATGTTGGATTGTTGCGCCAAGCGCTTTTCGAATCCCTATTTCTTTTGTTCTTTTTGTAGTA
Source organism: Bacteroidota bacterium (assembly GCA_038748185.1). Lineage (GTDB taxonomy): Bacteria > Bacteroidota > Bacteroidia > Cytophagales > Flammeovirgaceae > Chondrinema. The sequence goes on along the minus strand of JBCDJE010000019.1, from coordinate 5,165 downwards.
GCATAGGATGCCAAACCAATTAATCCCAAACTGGCAATCATAATAGAAAGTATGGCAAAAGCATTGGTCAATTGTACAATGGTTGCTTCACTCTTGTATTTCTTTGCATATTCTTCATCCAAAAACCAGTATTCAAACAAACTCTCAGGATTGTATTTTTGATGTAAGCTTTCTATTCCAGTGATAGCCTCTTGAATTTTACTAGGCTTTGTTTTTACTAAAGCCATATAAACTTCATCGGGTCGATATCTCAAAATAAGCGGAGGAATTGCTTCATGAAGAGATTGTAAATGAAAATCTTTTATTACGCCTATAATCTCTCCTTTGCCCTCCCAGAATGATAGTTTAATGCCAATGGGATCTATTAATCCCATCGCTTTAGCTGCTGTCTCATTGATAACGTAGTGGGCTGTATCGGTAACTAAATTAGCATCAAAATTTCTACCATCTGTAAGAGGAATATTCATCGTTGTTAAGAAATCTGTATCAACATCAAGAACTCTAAAAGATGTGCGATCAGCAGGATCCATGCCTTCCCACTCTGGGTCGATAGTGCTATTATTAATGCTTACCGGATTCTGGTTCACAAATGATACTTGATGAATACCCCTATTTTGCAATAGTTCTTGCTTTACTGCTTCTTGTTGACTCGTTTTTACATCACCTAAGTAAAAATATAATACCTGATCTTTGTCCATCCCGAGATATTGATTATGCAGGAAATGTGTTTGCCAATGAACTATTAAAACAGCCATGATCATGACCATGGAAATAACAAACTGGAAGAGCACCAAGATTTTTCTTATTGAAATACCTTTGTATCCAAATTTAAAACTCCCCCTGAAAATGGTGGTGACTTTAAATGATGCTAAAAAGAAAGCCGGGTACATACCCGCTAATAAAGTAGTAAAAATCACTACCAGAGAAAATATTTTCCAGAAATCTAGATCTTGTAGCGGAAAAACAAGCGATTTATTAGTAATTAAATTAAAAGAAGGTAGGAGTAGCGCAAGAGCAATAAGAGCAACAAATGACGCAAATAATACTAAAACAAATGATTCTACCAAATACTGCCGAACCAGAGAAACCCTAGATGCCCCAACTACTTTTCTAATACCAATTTCCCTTGCCCTTTTGAACGATTTAGCAGTGGCTAGATTCATGAAATTAATGCAAGCCAGTACTAGTACCAACATGGCGACCAGAGAAAATATTTTTACATATTCCATGCGCCCGCCAGCCACTTCACCATTTTCAAATTCCCCTTGTAAATACATGTCCTCAAAAGGATACAGCATAACTTCCACCTTTATTGTAGTATCTTCTTGTATGTATTTATGATGTCGGAAAATAGTTGAAGCAACTTTTTGATTGAGCGATTCAATATTTGCTTTAGGTTGCACCTGGGCTACTTGTAGGTAACTATAATTTCCCCAATGTTCAGTATCCCAAGGTCTATTTTTAACCCAGGCTTTAATGGGTAATATGTAATCGAACTTTATGGTAGAGGCCTGGGGGACATCTTCAAAAACACCCATAAGTGTGAAAGATTGATCTTTATCGTAATGAATAACTTGACCGATCAAATCATTTTTCTCCTGCCAACCTTCACCAAATAATGCTATTGCAAAAGAAACAGATATTACTCCATAAGATGGATCCGTAAGTACCTGAGAAGGATTACCCTTTAACAGAGGGAAAGAAAAGACTTCAAAGAACTCTTTACTGGCATAAAAACCTTCTTTCTTGATAAGGTCGTCCCCATCTTTAAAAACTTTTGATCTTGGCCATGTCCTGCTTACCACATTTTCAATTTCAGCAAATTCTTCTTCTAAGGTAGCTTCCAAAGGATACATTGCCGCTTTGCCAACTTTGATTGGCTTATTCCCATATTGTGCTCTGGAAAGAACACTGTACAATTGCTTTCCATTTTCATGAAAACGATCTTTTCCCATTTCGTCTTGCACCCATAAATAAATATAAAGGCTACAAATGATGCCTAAAGCAAATCCTAGAATATTAATGAGAGCATATATTTTTTGTTTGAGTAATGTACGGGATGCGATCTTTAAATGGTTGCCTAACATGATAGGGTAGAAGTTAATTTGAATATGTTTTATAGTCGATAATCGAAAAGAGCGGATAACATCTAGCATAAAGAATAAGCGAGCGATTCTTATTCCTTTTTGTAAGCTCCTTGTATCAAAAAGTTCATAAATATCCCCCTGAATTTCCTCCAGCAGTTCTGGTTTGCAATACCATTCTAAAAATTTATCTGCCCACTTTGGAGGTGCTTTTTCCCAATTTCTCATTCAAAAGAAGGTTTTATAAGCTGTATTGGAATTTGCGTCCAAAGCTTACTACGGGTATTATTAATGTGTTGTATAGCTGCAAAACCGGCAGAGGTGATAGTAAATATCCTTTTTCTCCTCCCTCCTCTTTGCGCAGTGGCCTCACTCCATTGAGAGGTAACAAATCCTTTTGATAGTAACCTCCTCAATGCTGCATGAATAGCACTTATATTAATCGATCGACCAGTTTGCTTTTCGAGTTCTTCTTTTACTGAAACACCATAGGCATTCCCATGTAAAATGGATACCATTAACAAAACCAATTCTTCTAATTCCCCTAAATAGATTCTTTCCATTGTTATTTGTTGTACAAAAGTGAAAGTAATTGATATAATTTACTTTTGCAAATGTAATAGTTTAAATACTGCTTCTCTCTTCAAAAAAATAGGATAAGTTTTGTCAAAATCATTTTTTAAAGTAAGGGTCTTAAAAACTGGCTTACAAAATCAAGATAATGAATGGCATTTTGCCTGCGCTACTCCTCTAATTTTAACTACTCAGTTTCTTCCAAAAAACTACTTTATCTTCTCCTTCCTGGTAAAAATCTCTTATAACGGCTTCTTTCTCGAAATGGAGTTTATCATAGAAGGCTCTCGTAAGTGTAAACTCTGGTAAGGCAGATGTTTCCACGATCAAAATTCTTGCTCCTTGTTCACATAATAATTCTTCTAAATAACTGATCATTTCAGAACCGATGCCTTTTCCATGATAATTTTTATGCACGGCTATTAAATATAAATTGTAGGTGCCTTCCGTCATTTCTTCTGGCGCACAATAGACAAGTGCAATTGGGACGCTATCCTCATCTTTTGTTAACCAGATTTCTTTTGGTGCCTTATTATTAAAATAATCTTTACTCATGCTCAGTAATAATTCGGAAGGAAATAGTTGATTGGATTCTATTACCTCTCTTAAAGCATCCACATCTGCATAGTTGACCTTTCTAATAGTAGATCTCATAAATTAAGAAATAAAGTAGTATTCAAATTTTTGATAACAAAGATCTGGTTTTTTTCTAACTCAATCTTGTAAGGTTCTGCTATTGTATACTTCAGATGGGCTAATCCCTAGCGTTTCTTTAAAGGTTTTGCTAAAATGAGCTTGATCGTAAAAGCCACATCGCATTGAAGCAGAAAAAAGATTTTCTTGATTTTCTAATACTGAATTGATGGTTTTCTTTAATCTACTCCATACCAAGTATTTTTTTAAAGAAACCCCTATCTCATCCTTAAATAAATGTGACAGTCTACTTTCTGAAAGGTGTACTTTATTTTGTAATTCTTTTACCATTAAACTATATTCCACATTTTCACTTTCAAAGAATTCTAAACATTTATGAATCCTATCATCGTAGTTTCTTCTTTCGTCGGGACAAAAATTCTGCTGTAAATAATGAAACAGCGCTGACCTTTTTTGGATAGTAGATTCAACATATATTCCACTTTCAGTATCAATATTGTGCTTTGCCAAAATAGTTTTAATCCACAAATTATTATGCTCAATCATTAGTAGTTCCAACCGGCAATTATAAGCTAAAACTTTATGACGAACATTGGCTTCTATTACTGCAAAAGACAGATTGATGTTTTCCGAATTAGATGTTAATACAGAAAAATTTCCATCAGTAGCTATTACAATCTCATAAGCAGGATGAGCATGAAATTCAGTATTAAAATTACCCAGTTCAAAGCTGTATATTCCATTATTTGTGTTAAATTCTAATACTTTCATTGAACTGGTATAAAGTTTTATTAAACAGTTAATCATTTAAAAGATAGTATCTTATACATATGGATATCTCTTCTAATTTTAGAATATGTTGATAAATTATCTTTCTGAAATTAATCAACTTGCTATTTAAGATACTTTATTAAATTCAATTGGCTTAGTAATGATAAACTTATCATTACTTAGTACAAATTTTATTTTAAATTATCACCAACGCTGAAGTTGAAATTGCCAGTCCGGATTTATCTTTTGCATTTCAACTTCATCATTTCGTTCTTTCAGTCCACAAGTGAGATAGTTTTGATGGAGTTTGTGTAATTGTTCCCTATCCAATTCTACGCCTAATCCCGGTTTATCGGGTATTTCTGCCAATCCATCTTTAATAGGTACTTTTCCTCCTTTAATAACTTCGTCTGTTTGCCAAGGATAATGTGTATCTAAAGCATAATCTAAATGAGGCACTGCAGCACCAAGGTGCACCATAGCTGCCATGGAAATACCCAAATGGCTATTTGAATGCATGGAAAATCCTCTGCCGAAAGTTTGACAAATTTTGTTCAGTGTCATCGAAGCACTTAACCCGCCCCAAAAATGGTGATCTGATAGAATGATTTGCTCAGAGCCTAGCTCTATACTTGTAGGTATATCTTCAAAAGAAGTAGTACACATATTGGTGGCAAGGGGAATATTTACTTCTTTGCTTAAACGTGCCATATTTTCTTGTCCTCTCACCGGGTCTTCATAATATTCTAGTACTCCTTCCAATTTTTTCCCATATTTAATCGCAGTTTCTAAAGACCAAATTGCATTCGGGTCAAGCCTTAGTGGGATTTCTGTTCCAAAAGCTTCTCTGAGCGCCAACATACTTTCACATTCAACATCAGGAGGCAATGCCCCTCCTTTTAGTTTAATAGATTGAAAACCAAAGGCTTCACACATTACTTTCGCTTGCTTCACAATCTGTTCAGGGGAGAGCGCTTCTTCCTGTCGGGCTTTTAACCAACCAGTAGCTTGAGTATCAAATTGCATCTCTCCTCCTGCCCCTTCATACTTGAAAAATAAATAAGCGGCAAAGGGTACTTTATC
>JBCDJE010000018.1:0-15767 GCA_038748185.1 Bacteroidota bacterium | reverse complement strand
TCCAAAGCATTATTTTCTCCTACTTCTTCTTGTTTTGAAATACCATCATCTTTTAAATATATGTGTAATACACCGTTTCTACCCTCTTCACCGTATTTTTCTACTGCCTTTTCACCCTTTAACACCTCGATTTTATCGATTGACTCCGGTGATAATTGGTCAATAGTCTTTTTTTCAACCAGTTTGTTATTTAAGTAGTAAATAGGTTGAGGCAATTCATTACTTACCCAACCACTATCAATTTTATTAAAAACTATCGGTTGATTTTTTTTAGTGGTTATAAGAATAACTCCGTTTTTGCCTCTTTCTCCATAAATAGCAGTCGCAGAAGCTCCCTTTAGTACATTGATACTATGAATTTCATTGGGATCTATTTCTTTTATACCTGCTGACCCTTTCGGTTTACCGTCAACTACATAGAGTGGATCACCATGCCTTTGGAGATTACTAATTATTTTCAATGAATCCGTTGGGCTATTCAAATTCCAGTGCATTCGTCTATTTGTATCTTTCCTGAAATTTAAAGGTTTTTCAAATGTATTTCTACTGTTTTGTTTTCTTACAGCTGTATTACTTCTCTCTTGGGCTTTTCCTATACCAATCATGACCATTAAACTAGTACACATTATAATACATACTGCTAAAAATTTACTGGTAAACTCTCTTGAAGTATAGCGAACATTTTCTTCTTTATTTTTCATTTGTTCCATAATTCTTTTGATTCTAAATAAAATACTTCCTTTTTTTCCAGTGACAGCCATTGCCTGTTGAGGCAAGAAAACTGACTGCTTGGTAATTCTAGATAAATTTGCTAGTGCTTGAATGTAGATTTTGCGGTCTTGAATGGTAGATACGGCTAAATCATCACAGCTATTTTCCCGCTCTTCATTAATCCAAGTACTGATCCACCACACAGTAGGATTAAAGAATAGTAAAATTTCAACAATAGATTGCATGAGGTTAACCAGATAGTCATGCCGTTTAATATGAGCCAGCTCATGGGCCAAAATACTTTCAATTTCATTTACGGGAATTTGTGAAAACAAACTCATAGGTACTAGAATAACTGGTTTTAACCAGCCTATTAATGCTAGCACAGTTACTTTGGTTGATGCCACTAACTTTACTTTTTTTTGAATACCCATTTTTGTTGCTATAGCATCTAATCTTTCTTGCCATATTACTGGAAGCCACTTTTCTGAAATAAGGCTCTCCTGTCTCTGTAACTTTCTAATATAAAACAAGCCACTAGCAAAGCGCGATGAAAGCAATAATACCCCTGTTATCCAGCAAAGAAAAATACTAACATGATACTCTCTTACAAGGTCGATTACGAGGTCAAAAAATAATAGCAATTGAGAAAACCAGTCTTGTCGCAAAGATTCTTCTTGACTGTTCCGTACTATGTTATCAATAAAAAAAGTCTCGCTACTTTGCCCTACATCTAACTGTAAATTAGCGTGATATAACCATATAAAAGTGGCTATGAATAAAACCAATTGAAAAAATATTGCTCCCACTGCTACCAAATAGCGTTGCTGGGAACTTACATTTTCTAATAGTTTCAACATCAGACTCAGCAAGCCAAATAGTAGGATTCCTTGCCACAATGAATGCAACATTACTTCACTTAGCGATATGGTGAATACATTAATTTGATCCATCAGATTTATCTTTATTTTCGTCTTCGAGATTTTTTAAGATTTCCTGCATTTCCTTAAGTTCTTCAGGAGAAGCTTGCTTTCTCCCTAATGCCTGCATCATTAACTTTGAAGCTGAGCCTTTAAAAACCCTGTCAATAAAGCGGTCAAGCAGTGCTTGTTGGATATCTTGTTCTTGTACCTCTGCGGTATAGAAATGTGTTTTACCACTTTTCTCTCTACTCACTAATCCTTTTTCAAACATGATCTGCATGAACTTCAGTGTTGTGGTATAGCCGGTCTCTCTTTTTTTATTTAAAATTTCATTGACTTCTCTTACTGTTCTAGGACTATTCTCCCATAATATTTGCAAGATTTCGAGCTCAGAATCTGTTGGTTTAGATAGTTTTTTCATTTACCTACGAATTAATTCGTATCAAATGTAATGCATAGAAAAAAGCAAAGCAAGTATTTCTACGAAAAACTTCGTATGTTGTAATAGAGAATAAGAAGATTACAGGAATCTTAAGTGTAAAAACAACAAATATCAATTACAGAATTGGTACTGAGGCGGGCTTTTTGCCTTATTTTCTGTTTCAAAAATGTCATGTATCTGAAAACGCGCTCCTTCTCTCACTTTTTCAAGAAATTCATAAATAGGTTCTTGCCCTCGGTTAAAATTCCTTGCAGCAAATTCATGTCCGCCGCCACAATAGGTTAACAGTCGAACATCTCCATTTAACTCACTCACATGGTTGAAGACGGAATAAGATCCAAAGAGCATTAACCAACCGGGTGTATTGGGTTGGCAAAAATGATGGGCTGCTGTACCATAAGGGACTAATGGATCATTGTTCCCATGAAACATCATGACTGGAATAAGATTTTTCTTAGTAATCATATTTATATCCATAATGGCACCTGCTCCTGAAATTAAACCGGCATATTTAAAAGAGAAAGGAAGTTTCTTACTATACAGATTCATCACTTCATAATCCCAGAATGCTGCATGGAAAACTGTTTCTGCGCCAGCACTGCTCCCGGCAATAAATATCTGAGAAGTGTCAATTTTGTATTTTTCTGCGTTATCGAGCATAAAACCCGTAGCCAGCCACAAATGGTTAGCAGCTAGCTGAATCGCCTTTATTTTTTCTGAAAGTATTGCATCACAACTAAAACTTCTGCCTTTCATATACAGGGTATAGGTGATGGATGCCACTGCATAGCCTTTGAGAGCTAAATAATTGGCAAAATTATGCCCACCAGCTCGTTTACCGCCAGAGAAACCACCACCATGGACAAAAATTACCAAAGGTATTTTTTCTTGAGAAGTATTTTGAGGTAGAAATAAATCTAATTCCAGTTGAAGGGTATCATCTTGGAAGTAGGTGAGTGTTTCAAAAGCCTGAGCTTGTACAAAATTATAAACAAGAGAACATAAAAACAGTGTAGCTAGTAGCTTTTTCATATCAACCAGTAATTTTTGGGGAATATACTGATTTTTTGAAAAGTGTAGTTATTAAAAACTTATGAAAGGGCTAGATTTATTTTGTCCCCACCCTCTAGTTCAAGCCTTTGGGTGATTTAGCTGAGGATGACTTGAATATTTTATTATCTCCTTTTATTATTATACCCTAGTTGCATGACTGAAGTCTAAGACTTCTTCTTTATTCCTACCTACCATTTGTTAGCCCAAGTCTGTAGAGTTGAATCAGTAGGGTACTAATTTGTAGGTTTCCAAATATATTCACCATTCTTGTTGATATATCCTTTTTTGGTTTTATCATTACCCCAAAGTAACTGTGCATAACTCCCTCCTACATATATATCCGCCAAACCATGCACAAAATCCCCTACACTTTCGAACTGTGCAGGAATTACTACTTCAAGGTTTTTATCTATGAACCCCCACTTGCCATTCTCCTTAAAACGGGCAAGTCCCTCGGAAAAATCATGGACAATATCAAATCTAGGTTCAATTATTATCTTCCCATTTTTATCCATAAACCCTGATTTACCATCCGACCAAACTTGGAAGATATTATCATCAAAATATATAATTTGCCCATAAGGGGATTCCATGACAATCTCTCCTTTTTTATTGATGATGTACCACTTTTCATGAAAGTTTTCATCCTTTATCGTCACAGTTGCATGCCCTTTATAAAAATTTGAAGCCAAATGGAACTGGGGCTGTATTACATAATTACCGATTGTATCGATATAGCCGTATCTATCATTGATTTTTACAGCCCCTAGTCCTTCGTAAAAAGTGTTGGTCTCTTCAAAGATAAGATTTATTGCTATATCTCCTTTATAGTCTATATATCCCCATTTATCATCTATTCCTACATTAGCCAGACCATGGGAGAAGCCATATAAAATATCAAATTTTAATGGGATTACGATATTTCCTTGTAAATCGACTATACCATATTTCTCGTTTTGCCCTACTACTGCATAGCCATTCTTAAAGGGATTAACACTATCATATTAAATGTCTATGACTATCTCGCCTTTCTTGTTAATATAACCCCATTTCCTGTTCATCTCTACTTGTGCCAATCCATTCTTGAAAGAGGACACATAGTCAAATTGAGCCAGAATCACTACTTTTCCTGAAACATCGATAAATCTATATCTTGCGTCCAGTACTACAGCGGCAAGCCCTTCGGAAAAATCTAGTCCTTGTTCAAACTTGGGCTCTATGACCAATATTACCCGAAGGATCTATATAGCCCCATCGGTTATGTTTCTTTACTGGGAATAGATCAGGTACGTCTTCACTTTGACCTTTGAGTGAGCATGAAGATGACAAAAATACTATTGAAAGGATGAGGCTAAGATAGAATATGAATTTCTGTTGTACTTGCCTTAATTTGTAGTATTTCTTTTTTTCATTATTGTCTTAGTCGTTACCCCTCTATTTCAAGTCTTGTGGGGTGATTGACTGCACTAATTTGGGCTTTTTTTTAGTCTAAGTAGCTGCCAAGCAGAGCAACTCAACTGAACTCTTGAAGCAGTCGAAGTTTTTATTAAATCTTCCATGGAGGATCCTTTCGGTTTTCGCCACCATAAAAAAGGATCAATTGGTTATTATCTGGATCTTTCAACCTCGCTTCTCTCCAAAGCCACCGTTTATCTTCCTGTAAACTTTCAAATTGAATCCCTTTTTCTAACAGTTCTTTTACTTTTTCATCAAGCGAATCACATTCAAAATAAACATAAACTCCATCTCCTACCGGAAGTTTTTCTACTAAATGGATGGAGAAGGTGGAAGTACCATCAGGACATTCAAAGCGCGCATAATGTGGAAGTGATTGTACAATGAGCTTAAGACCAAGTTTCTGATAAAATTGAATAGCCTTCTCTACATTTAATGAGGGAACTGTGATTTGGTTTAGGTTCATAGCTTACAGGTTGAGTTACGTAAGAGAAGCAATATATCCATAATCTGCTAAACTTTTTTCTCCTTCTATTTCTCGTAGAGTACCTGAAGAAAGCAGATAATATTTGTTACAAACAGACATTACTGTTTTATATTTATGATCACTCAAGATAATGCCCTTAAATTTTGCTTGTTCTTTAATATGGGGTATCAGTTTCTCTACTAATAGTGGTGAAAGATGGGAAAACGGCTCATCGAGTATTACAAATGAATTATTAGTATAAAGTATGGTTACAATTTCCATCAATCTTTTAATACCACCAGACAAATCGCGCATTTTTTGATTGAGATTTTTCCGAATTTCTTCTATTTCTCTGAATTCGTCCACACGGTTTTCAAGTCCAAATGCTTGAATTAGGTCATAAAAACTAAAATACCCCATCGCAAAACCATTCTGAGGAAGGTAATTAATTGCACCTAGCGTTTTGAAAAGTTGGTGCGTATATTTTCCATTGAATCTTACTGACTGGTTTTGTGCATTGAGACTACCAAAAATAATTTTCATAAGGCTGGTTTTTCCAGCACCATTCCTTCCTAATAACCCTACAATATCTCCTGTTTGACAACGGAGATAAATATCAGATAAGACTTGCCTTCCTTTAAAACTAAGATTGATGCTATCAATTTCTAAAAAATCCATTGATAAATAAGGTTTGATAAGATTAATGCGAGAAAAGTTAAACAAGCATCAATAAGAAAAGCAGAAATAAATAATTCTCTTATACTTAAACCAAAGTTGTGAAAGAAGTAGAAATATTTCTTCCTACTCCAATAGTAGATGGTGGCTGTCGTAATAAATCCAAAAATTTTAAGCCAAAAGATATAAGAATAACTCGCCGTTCCGCCTTCAAGGAATATATCTATAGCAAAATAAGTGAATATCAAATTGTACATGGTGTATTCTCTAAAAAAATATCCCATGCCAATAAGCCATTTCCTCACAAAAACCATCTTTTTATCTGCAAGCTTTTCCATATTAAAATTTCAAAAAAACTGATACATTTAGGCACTTAGTAATGATAAAAAAATAACCTTTACTTTTTAAGATGTCCTTTAGTGCACAACCTTCATTGTTAGAATCTTATTTAGCAGGGCTAAACTGCGATTTCAACGCCTTGCCTGTTCACTAGATAAATGCTTTAAAATCCTAAACTTATTATTTCGTCATTGCTTAAGATAATAGTTATCTACAAGACCCTCAGCTTTTTTAACAGAAATTAATAACATCAAAATAAAGAAATGCTAGCTTCTTATTCTGCAAGTTCTAAAATTCTATAAAGGTTGAAATAATCACTTAAAATTTAATATGGCATCAATACTTATATAAATTTGCCTAAACAATAAGCTTTACAAAATGGAAGATAAAAAAGATATGATTGAGCAGTATATTCAATCATATAACTCATTCGATGTAGAAGGCATGCTTAAAGATGTACATGAGCGCATTGAATTCGAGAATATTTCGAATGGAAAAGTGGATTTATCAATAAAAGGAATTGAGGAGTTTAGGAAACAAGCCATAGCTGCAAAAGCATACTTTACCCACCGCGAGCAGAAAATTACTTCTTGGGATTTTAAGGGAAACGTGGTAACCATTGAGATAGATTATGAAGGTGTTTTAGCTGTAGATTTTCCTAACGGAATGAAAACCGGTGACACATTACAATTGAAAGGACAATCAATATTTGAGTTTGAAGATGATAAAATCTCCAAAATACAAGATAAGAGTTAAAAATAGTCATCTAATATCTATTGAAAACGCGCTCATAATAAATAAGCATAAGTTACACATAACAATAATTTTATCTCGATGAAGCTTTGGCAAAAAGAAACCAATATTGACAAAAAAATAGAAGCCTTTACCATTGGTAGAGATGCAGAATTAGATATACTCCTCGCTCCTTTCGATGTATTGGGTTCAATTGCCCATATTACTATGTTAGAAAGCATCAATCTACTTACTAAAGAAGAGCTTCAAGCCCTAACCAAAGCTTTACAGCAAATTTATAAGGAAATAGAAGCAGGTAGCTTTGTAATTGAAGAGGGTGTAGAAGATGTACACTCCCAAGTAGAAAAAATACTAACTGAACGCTTAGGAGATACCGGTAAGAAAATCCATAGTGGCCGCTCAAGAAACGACCAGGTTTTACTCGATTTACGCCTTTTTATTCGGGAGGAAATTAGGCAAATTACAGAAGGAATTGGAAAGCTTTTTAAAAGATTAATACACTTAAGTGAACAATACAAAGCGGTGCTTATTCCCGGATACACTCACTTACAAGTAGCCATGCCTTCTTCCTTTGGATTATGGTTTGGCGCATATGCTGAAAGCCTTACTGACGATTTGCAACTCTTACAGGCGGCTTATCGCATCACCAATCAGAATCCTTTAGGGTCTGCTGCAGGATACGGTTCTTCCTTTCCTTTAAACCGCACTTTAACCACCCAATTACTAGGTTTTGATGACTTAAGCTACAATGTAGTTTACGCTCAAATGGGAAGAGGCAAAACAGAAAAAACAGTGGCTTTTGCCCTAAACTCCATTGCAGCCACGTTGGGCAAATTGGCGATGGATGTAACCCTTTATATGAATCAAAATTTTGGTTTTCTTACTTTTCCCGATCATCTTACTACCGGTTCCAGTATCATGCCCCATAAAAAAAATCCCGATGTTTTTGAACTACTAAGAGCCCGTAGTAATAAAATTCAAGCAATTGCCACAGAAATAAGCATGGTTACTGGTAATTTGCCTTCTGGTTATCATAGAGATTTTCAGATTATGAAAGAATCTTTTTTTGATGGTTTGCAAGATATAAAAACCTGTTTGGAAATTACTGAATACATGCTGCAACACATTATTATTAAAGAAAGTGTATTGGAAGACAAGCGCTATCGCTTTTTATTTAGTGTAGAAGCCGTAAATAAACTCGTTTTGGAAGGCATGTCTTTCAGGGAAGCTTACAAAAAAGTGGGGCAATCCATTGAAGACAGCTCATATGAAGAAGCAAATGCTGTATCACACACCCATGAAGGCAGTATTGGAAATTTATGCAATGAGCAAATTGAAGCTAAAATGGAAAGAGTACTTCAAGGTTTTGGCTTTGAAAAAGTATTAGAAGCAGAGAAAAAGTTGTTGAGATAGATTCATGCTTCATTTAGTAATACAAGTTCCACTTTTTAAAAAAAGTGGAACTTGTAAAGGAGAAAAGCCTTTTCAAAGTCTACTCATCTTTTAACAAGATTTAGTTAAGTATTACCTTATCTGCGACAAAATAATTATTTTTGTTGTACGAAAAATATTAGCAAACTGTCTAGGCTGAAACTGAACTAACAATGAAAAAACCGCTATGCTTTTTGGGCTTGTTTTTATTCCTCATTAGCCCTTTCTATGCACAAATCCCTATTGGGCATTATTATGATAACAACGGTACTCCGTTTCATGGTTACTTCGATCCGATTGAGTATTCACCTAGAAAGCAATTGAATTTATCTCATCAATCACGTGGATTTAGAAAGGGGCATTATTATGATAAGGAGGGAAACAAACACAACGGTGAAATAAAGTTTGATATTAATCGAATATACTTTAGGATGCATAACGGAGAAGAAGAAGAAAAAATAAAAGCTAAAGATGTAAAAAGCTTTGTAATTGAAATAGATTCTTTTTTTGTACCGAGGATTATCAATGGTTATGACTATGATGGCTATTTTGAATCACGCATTCAAAATAGGTTCTTTCAACATATATCTGAGACAAGCACCCTTACTCTAGCAAAAGAATACATCCTGACCAATCGGATGCAAGGCTATTTTAACACTGCCTACTATGTTAATTTAAATAAAAGTAAGAAGAAAGATGGGTCACCAGTTTGGACAAGAGTACCCGAAGGAAAAAAAGAATTCAGACAAGCTGCTTTGCAATATTTTGGGCATATCCCCTATTTACCTGAAAAACTCGAAAATAAAGAATTTACATTCAGTTCACTTTTGAGCCTTGTAAAGACCAATGAGTATTTTGAAAAATACCAAGCAAACGAGCCCATTTATTTTGATAAAAACTGGCAAGAAACAACTGAAAAAGAAAAAGCAGTATATCGTGGCGATATTGAAAACCTTGTTGACTCCGTTTGGACGATCAGTTACTATCAAGGCGATACTAAGTTATATTCAGGAAATTATACAGCTTTTCTACCCAGTCGATTTTATGATACATTCACAGCTTATTATCCCGATGGGACGCCCAGAAAAATAACTTTATATAAAGCTAACAAACCAAGACAGGTAACTACCTATTTTCCTAATGGGAATGTGCATTATCAATATGAGGTTTTTAAGAGTATACAAACACCTGGTATAGTCCATAAAAACTTTAAAATAGTAAACACTCCTGAGGGCAATAACTTATTAACTTCTAAGCCATTCGAAGAACATTTTATAGATGAAACTACAGGTAGAGAAATAATCAATTTTTTCAAATTAGAACAGCTAAAATACTCATATCACATACAAAATGGAGAAAAAATCTACCAAGCGAACGATGCAGCACTTATCCCTAGGATAAACAAGTTGAATACAAGGCTATCAAGATTTAAAAATCTTATGAATGATATTTTCTTTGATAACTTCGATGATATACAAGGTACGATTATACTGCTAGTCACTGTTGATGAAAAGGGCTATGTATCATCATGTAAAAGACTTAATGCACTCAATCAAAAAGTCGACTCAATGACAGATGAATTTCTTAGGACTAATATACATCCTGTCGATAATAAAAGTGCTAAGCTTGGCAAATACTTGGTGAACGATGAACCTGTAAAATATGAAATGGTAGTTCCTCTCAACATTAGCATTACCAAATTTCTCAAAAGACCAACAAATGCCTTTAATTATTATCCAGATCATTTCATGTTCCATCAACAAATGATGCATCAAAACATGAATATTCAGGCTCCACCAGCTATTCGCTTTTAAACGAAAAAAATACGTTCCACTTTTTTGAAAAGTGGAACGTATAATATAAAAAGCTAAATCCTATTAGCCAAAAACTACAATCCAAGTATTCTGCGGTTCATTTCTTCATTCGCACCTGTACCTGCAAAATCATCAAATGCTCTTTCAGTTACTCTTATAATATGATCGGCAATGAAAGGAGCACCTTCTGCTGCACCTTGTTCAGGATGTTTCAGGCAACATTCCCATTCCATTACTGCCCATCCATCAAAATCATACTGGGTAAGTTTACTAAATATAGCACTGAAATCTACTTGTCCGTCACCCAAAGAGCGAAATCTACCTGGGCGGTCTACCCAATCCTGATAACCACCATAAACACCTGATCTACCTGTCGGGTTAAATTCTGCATCTTTTACATGGAACATTTTGATCTTCTCGTGATAGATATCAATATGGTCGAGATAGTCCAAACATTGCAACACGAAATGGCTGGGGTCATATAGCATATTCACCCTTTTATGATTGCCTGTTGCTTCCAAAAAACGCTCGAAAGTAATACCATCATGCAAATCTTCTCCAGGGTGAATTTCGTAACATAGGTCAATTCCTTCATCCTCAAAAGTATTAAGAATAGGCATCCAACGATTGGCGAGTTCTTTAAACCCAGTTTCTACCAATCCGGCAGGGCGTTGAGGCCAAGGATACATTGTTGGCCAAAGTAGTGCACCAGAAAAGGTAACATGCGCTTTTAAACCTAAATTACTACTGGCTTTAGCTGCATATTTGAGTTGCTGCACTGCCCATTCTGTTCTCGCAGTAGGATTGTTATGTACTTCACTTGGAGCAAACCCATCAAACATTTCATTATAAGCAGGATGTACTGCCACCAACTGTCCTTGTAAGTGTGTTGAAAGCTCTGTAATTTCTAATCCATGGGCATTTACAATGCCCTTTATTTCATCGCAGTAACCTTTGCTTTCAGCCGCTTTTTTCAAATCTATTGCCCTGCCATCCCAAGAAGGGATTTGCACACCTTTAAAGCCCAAGCTAGCGACCCATTTACAAATACTGTCGAGGCTATTAAATGGAGCTTCATCTCCCATGAACTGTGCTAAAAATATTCCCGGTCCTTTTATAGTTTTCATTCTTCTATTTTTTATTAGTTGTTTTTGATTTTATTAAAAATTAGTACTTCACGTAAGGATACCATTTTTGGTCACTTTTGCTTGCTTCCACTACTGTTTTTATAAAAGCCATACCTCTTACCCCTTCATCTACCGTAGGAAAATCGAGGTATTCAGGTTTTGGTGTTTCTCCAGAGAGTTTAGATTTTAAAGTATAAATGAAGTTGAGGTAGACATTGGCAAAAGCTTCAATATATCCTTCAGGATGCCCTGCTGGCGTACGGGTGTGCAAACTGGCGCTTCCAGAGATCGGCCCTACCGCGGTCCTCAGCATCTGAACAGTATCTGGTGTTTTGTAAATCAGGGTATTGGGCTCGATCTGATGCCAAGTCAATCCTCCAGTTTCACCATAAATCCTAATATTCAAATTATTTTCCTCACCTACACTTATTTGGCTGGCATGTAAAATGCCTTTTGCTCCATTATTAAAATGTAACAATACATTTCCATCATCTTCTAAAGGTCTATCACCAACAAAGCTGGTTAAGTCGGCACACATTTCCGTTATTTCTAGCCCAGAAATGTACTCTGCTAGATTAGCCGCATGTGTTCCGATATCTCCCATACAATTGGCTATACCCGCTTTTGAAGGATCAGTACGCCAAGCAGCCTGTTTTTGTCCAGTATCCTCTAATCGGTCATTAAGCCAACCTTGCGGATATTCGACAACTACTTTTCTAATTTCACCCAACTTCCCTTCCTTTATCATATCCTTGGCCTGCTTTACCATAGGATAACCTGTATAATTATAAGTAATACAGAAAGTTAATCCAGTCTTATATACCAATTCTCGAAGTTCCTGTGCTTGCTCTAAAGTAAAAGCTAAAGGCTTATCACATACTACGGGAAACCCATTTTCCAGAGCCATTTTTGTGGGTGCAAAGTGCATGTGGTTTGGCGTAACTATAGAAACAAAGTCCATCCTTTCTCCTTCAGGTAAATCCTTCTCCTTAGTAATCATTTCCTCGAAACTTCCGTATGCTCTTTCCGGCGGTAGGTAAAAAGCTTCGCCTGAAGCTTTAGACTTTTCAGCAGTACTGCTAAATGCTCCGCAGACCAACTCTACTTGACCATCTATGGTGGCAGCCATTCGATGAATAGCTCCTATGAAAGCACCTATGCCTCCACCAACCATCCCCATTCTTAATTTTCTTTTCATATTTAATAAAGGCTTTAATAAGGATTTAAAATCTCAAAATATTCTTCTAAAAATAGAAGTTTTTTGTTAAAACTATGACGATTACCAACTGAAACTATATTTATCTTTCCTAAAATTTTATGCTCAAATGCCAGTAATTACCCATCTTACTTGAGTACAATTAACAATAAAAATTTTTATATTTAATCTGATAATTTTTAGATTTAGAAAATAATCAATACAGGTATAGGCACTTCTTCTAATTCATAACTCTTTTTACTCATTCCAGAAGGATAATGCCTCTAACATGTTATATGATTACATTCTAAAACATACATTTGAAAAGACTAAACCAATTTTACTATGGAAATGAAAGTTAATCGCTCAAGGCTGTTTCTAGGTAGTTGTATGGCACTCGTTGTCACTTCAATGACCTTTGCTATAAGAGCACGCTTAGAACTGGTATTTAGAGAAGATTTTAGCCTAACAGCTGAACAATTAGGGTTTGCATTTGGCCCTGCCTTTTATGGATTTACTATAGCCATGATAATCGGTGGTCCCTTGGTAGATGTTTTCGGGATGAAGCGCATTGTATGGCTAGCGTTTTTTAGCCATCTAATCGGTATAGTTGTTACACTTTTTGCTAGGGACTTTTGGACTCTTTTCGCAGGAACGTTGGCTATTGGCATTGGAAATGGAATGGTAGAAGCAGCATGTAATCCATTAGTTGCTACGATGTATTCAGACCAAAAAACAAAAATGCTCAATCGCTTTCATGTTTGGTTTCCCGGAGGAATTGTAATTGGTAGTTTACTGGCATACCTATTAATGGATATGATGGGACTCAGTTGGCAAGTATTAGTTGGAACTTTATTTATCCCGCTTGTAGTGTACGGCTTCCTCTTTTTAGGTCAGAGCCTACCTCAAACAGAGAGGGTTGCTATGGGTATTTCTAGCAAAGGTATGTGGAAAGCAGTGGGCACTCCACTATTCTTATTTATGGCTTTTTGTATGTTACTTACTGCCTCAACTGAATTGGGCACTAACCAAAGAATTGATGCACTCTTACAATCTACAGGAGTTTCGGGTATATTAGTTTTGGCATTTATTAATGGCATTATGATGTTTGGTAGAGCCTTTGCCGGACCAGTTGTACATAGTCTTAGCACTACAGGTATGCTCTTATTTTCGGCGATTTTCTCTTTCCTAGGTCTATTGTGGTTAAGCTATGCATCAGGATATACCATATTTGCTGCAGCAGCTATATTTGCTATTGGCATTTGTTATTTCTGGCCAACTATGTTAGGTTTTGTTTCCGAAAAGATACCTGCAAGTGGTGCACTAGGTCTATCTATAATAGGAGGTTTAGGCATGTTCTCTGTGTCTATCGTATTGCCTATTATGGGTAACTTTATGGATGCTGATGGAGGTCAAGGTACTTTGAGATATGTCGCGATTCTTCCTGCAATATTAATTGCTGTTTTTGCAGGTTTATACTTTTTCATGAAATCAAAAAAAGATAAAGAAGTAGCTACTACACAAACTGCTTAATATTTTCAAATCATAAAAGCTAAAAGAAATGCCGGATAATACCGGCATTTTTATTTTCTATAAAAATGATCTTATTTTAACAACAAATCAATCCATTTAAAAAATCACACGGTAATTACTTTTTGCTGCTTGCCCAGATAATTTGAATATTTGCATACTAAGGTTTATTATTATGCAGAACAGTGCAAAAAGTCTGTAATATTGGAAAAGGAAAAAACAACAACAAATACTGAAACTGATAAAATGCAAGGCAATGGGCAAAGTAATAAAGCCATTGACCGACTGATTGATAGTATTACCGGAATGATTGAAACCTATGTGGAGCTAGCAAAACTAGAAGTCCGCAATGGATTAGCATTTAGCCTTACTTATATTATTTTGGCTACTGTGCTTATTTTTTTCTTATCATTCTCTATTTTCTTTTTCAGCTTAGGTTTAGCAGTAATTATCAATAATTTAAGTGGCATTAACTACTTGGGGTATTTCATCATTGCTTCACTTTATATGATTTTTTTAGTATTGATTATTTCACAACGTAATAATATTAAAGCAAGAATTGAAATGGTAATTTCGGAGCGCACTAAAAACGACGAATAGTTTTGAATAAGTTATCAGATATTACAGAAAGGAAACAAGTATTGCAAGACCAGGCAAAGCTGTATAAAAAGCGGATTAGGCAAAATGTGAATGATCTGTATGGTAATGCTGAAAGCAAAGGCAAGAAAATAATTATTATAGGGGGCGCTCTTATCGTTGTTTATGGCATACTTGATCTGGCACTGAGATTTAGACCAAAAGGCATATCACAAACAGAAGATGCAACGAACTTAGAAAATCCACCTGTAAGTACTCATATACGCAATGAGTCTGTTATTATTCGGTCTATCAAAGAGCAGATTGCCTCATTTATTCTTGCATTAGCAAAACAAGCTTTAAACGAAGTGCTAGAAAAACTCAAAAACAGGCAAACAGAAACAAAAGAATAAAGTTCTGGTATATTAAGCAGCATAGCATTTTTATATATGGACTTTATACATGCACAAAAACTTATTAATGCTTCATGGAAATGGAGGAGCTAGTACCAGGTTTATTCCTTTTTTAGATTTACTTAAGAATTCAGCAGCACCCTTTAAGGTACACATCCCCAAACTTTCTGGTTTTGAAGGAAGATCACTTCCAAAAAGCGATGACTACTGGGCAGTATTTTTAGCTGATTTGGAAAATACAATAGCTACTGATGCAGCACCTTGGATTTATTACGGTCATGGCATTGGAGGCTCTATTTTATTAGAACTTGCCGCAAGAAATTATACTTTCCCTTCTGGCAAGCAAATTTTTCCTGAAAAAGTAATTTTACATTCTTGTATAGGAGCTTCTCTTCAATATCGCTTTTTCCCCAAATTAATGAAACCCATGCCAATGCGTAAGTTCATAAAGCAGATGGTACACACTAAATGGCTTCAAAACTATTGGGAGAAGAAACTTTTTTTATACCCCGAAAAAATCCCACAAAATATTAAAAATCAGTTTTTTAAAGATTACAAACAGTGCCAAGCTTTCACTGTTTTTTTTGATCTGATAACGCCAGTATGGTACAAGTCAACTCGCGAAAAGATAAAGGAAGCATCTTTTTATTTTCTTTGGGGAGATAAAGAACGTGTAGTAGCATCAAAATATCTTGCATATTGGAAAAGCGATTTCCCAAATGCACATTTTCAAACAATTGCAGGATGGGATCATTTCCCTATGCTAGATAGTCCTGAACAGTTTTTAGAGGAAATAAAGCTTAAAGTACTTTAAGTAGTAGTTTAGAAATTAAAATTTAGTTATTGGGCATACTAAATACTGAT
>JBCDJE010000017.1:0-15902 GCA_038748185.1 Bacteroidota bacterium | reverse complement strand
GAAAGCCTTATGTTACAATCAAAAAGATTTTGTTTTAATCAATGCCCGATATCAGTTTTTATTTATAAAAGAATTATAAATTTTAAGTAAAGCTTTGAATAGCAATGGATGACATATTTCCAGCAAATCCAAAAGAATTGGAAACTGCTGTATCAAACTTGTAATCCAAAGCTTTATCCCTTACGATTACTACATTTTTGTCTTTTGTTTCCAATATAGAATCCGATAAATTAATAGTAGGTGGAATAAAACCATCGTGCATTGCTATAGTAGTAGCCACTAATTCAATACTACCAGCAGCACCTAAAGTATGACCAGTCATTGATTTGGTAGAGCTCATAAAAACAGGTTTTTCACCTACCAACTTTTTTATAGCTTTCACTTCCATAATATCGTTGGCTGGTGTAGCTGTACCATGTGCATTGATATACTCTAACTTACCTATATCAATATTTCCTTGGGTAAGTGCTTTATACATTGCAGAGTAGGCAAAACCACCATCGGGGCAGGGAGCAGTAGCATGATACGCTTCGTTAATAGTAGAATATCCTTTTATTTCAGTATAAATTTTTGCATTTCGTTTCTTTGCAGAAGAAAGGCTTTCTAAAATAACAAATGCACCTGCATCTCCTAGGTTTAAGCCGTCTCTATTTTTATCAAAAGGCTTACATGCACCGGTTGATATTGCTTGTAAGGCGTTAAATCCACTATAAGTGAGCTCTGTAAAAACATCTACTCCGCCTGCTATCATGTAGTCTACTCTACCTTTTGAAATGAAATCGTAGCCTCTGCCTATAGAGTTTGTACCAGCGGCGCAAGCGGTTGAGATAGTTGAAATAGGCCCTTTTAAACCATAATTCTTTGCTATATTTCCTCCTATAGTAGCAGTAGTATGGAATAGAAGATCAATATTATCTTCCGGGGGTTTATGCATTTTACTTTTTACCCACTGCATAAAAGGATAGCTGGCACCTACTGAAGTGGCAAGAGCTATACCAATCCTCCTTTTGTTTAAATTTTCTATTGGCAATTCAGCATCAATGATTGCTTCTTCTACAACTTTTTTTGACAATTCACTTAATATAGTAGAATCTTTAAGCCAAAGATCATTATATACTTTTTGTTCTAATATACAAGCACTGTCGTTTCGATAAACTGGTAAACTGGTGTCAAAACGTTCGGAAGGAATAGTTTTTAATCCTGAATGGCCCTTGCGCAAATTCAGTTTAAATTCTTGGAGGTTACTCCCGATAGAGCACAATACCCCCATTCCTGTAATTACAACTCTTTCCATTGTACATACATTTAAAATAAATAAGTTGATTTACTCGAAGATAATTGATTCATTACCTTCTATTCTGAAGAAACTATACGCCAATGCCACCATCAATGGTAATCTCTTGCCCGACTATGTAAGGTGGAGCACTATTTGCCAAATAACCTACTAAATTTGCTACTTCAAGTGAAGTACCCATTCTTTTCAATGGACTTTTTGACATACGCTCTTGAAAGTATACATTATTTAGGTTAGATGTCATGTCTGTTTCTATTAAACCAGGAGATACACAATTGATGATGATCCCTGAACGTGCTACTTCTTTGGTTAGGGCTTTAGAAAAAGAAACAATGGCGGCTTTCGAAGCAGAATAGGCAGATTGTCCAGGATTCCCCTTTTGCCCAGAAAGAGAAGTAATATTAATTATGTTTCCCCTCTTTTGCTTTATCATCATAGGTAGCACATACCTACATGTATTTACAACACTAGCTACATTTGTTTTTACTACCTTCCACCACTCATCATCGGTAGTGAAGAGGAATGGACGGCTATGACCTAAAATTCCGGCATTATTCACTACTACATCGATTTTAGGATACTGCTTTTTAATATCTTTTAAAAGTGCTTCTACCGCTTTGGAATCGCTCATATCACATTTTAAGGCCAGTGCTGTAGGAAGATGTTTTTCTGCAATTTCTTGTACCAAAGATTCAGCCAATTCGCTTTTACTGAAATAAGTGAAAATAACGCGGTATCCTTGCTGAGCAAGCTCTATTGTGATAGCTCTACCTATTCCTCTGGTACCTCCTGTTACTAAAGCTATTTTTTGATGTGCTTCCATAATTTTTTTGATGTTAACTCTTTTAATATTAGTTTCTATGTATACAAGTTAGCTCTAACCTTAATCTTCGTTGTAGGTTTCAGTATATTCGAGCAAGATTTCTTCTAATGATTCTCTTCCCCAATGAGGGTAAATGGTTTTTTCTGTAGAAGTATTATTCTTAAAAAGTTGGGCTGCTACATCAAATAATTTTCTAGCTGATTTTGCTCCTCCTCCAAAGTCTACAGGAGTATTGTACACGTTCTGTCCAAGTAAGTAGTAAGCTCTGGGATTGTTTCTGTCTAGTTCACTTGCTTTTCTTAAATAACTATTTGATTTGGTTACATATTGAGGACCTCTTACCATAAAATCTACCCTTATCCTAGAGCTATAAGCAAGTGCTTTTAATACATATATTTCAGAATTATCTGAAGAAAGCTGTTCCGCTTTTTTAATAAAGTCATCTGCTTTATTTATCAGAATATCAACCTGACTAATATCATTAGTGTAAATAGCTTGGTTAATTTTACTAAAAGCAACATAATAATGAGGTAGCCACTTGTCTTTTTCTGCAAAAGCAATTCTTTCAAAATTATTAGCTAAAGTTTTGAATACATTTTCGGACTCAGCAGTGTCTAGAATTTGAATATTATTTTGCATAGCAGTTTCATACTGATTTTCTTGGGCAATTATCATAGCGAAAGAAATAAAGAATAAAAATAGAGTTAAAAATAAATGTTTCATGGTGTGGATTATTTAATATTAATAAAATAAGAATCGTAAAAAATTAGTTTTGAATTATTTATGAAAGCGGTTATTCTCTTTTTTTTACCTGAAAGTTTTATTTAATAATAAGGTTATCCTCCACTTTCATAGATACCTTTTTAAGATTGTACTCGTAGTATTACCTCCTACATGAATAGAATTCACTAATGAGTAATTGACACTTTCTGATGGTCGTTCACAGTTTTCAGGAATACGGATATGATGTTTCACACCCTTTACAGCTTGGTTGGGGAAGCTTGTACCTGGAACTAATTGATATTTCATACTTAATGCACCTGTTGCTAACGAAAGCGTAGCAGAAGCACCAAAAGTCTCACCGGTCTTCGATTTTATGGTAGTATAGTAGACTTCAGGTTTTAAACATGTGCTTTCAATAGCTTTAGTTTCATAATCTTTTACTTGCCAAGGTAAGCACGAACCACCTATTACTAAATCAACTTCATCTTCAGAGATACCAGCTTCATGAATAGAAGATAATATAACAGATGTCAAGTCTGTGTAAGAACGTTCGGCTATCATATGGTTAGCAACACCATCACAGCCTATCGAATAGCCCAATACTTCAGCATAAATAGGTGCATTTCTGCTAAGAGCATGTTCTAATTTTTCTAGAACAACAAATGCTGATGCTTCTCCCAGAATTAGCTTTCCACTACCATCAGTCTTTTGCATTATTTCTTTTAGAGGTAAAGGATCTTTTCCACTTTCGGTCGATGGAAGGATTTTATCGTTGACTACATAATTGTAAAAAGTACAATCTCTCAATTCATCAAACCCACCACATATCATAATATCAGCTTTGTTATCTTGTAAAAGGTCGAAGCCATAACACATGCTGTTTTCACCCAATAGCATAGAACTTGGTCCTCTTAATTTAAAATACCTGGTTACATCTCCCAAAGCACAATTGGCCACTGTCTTAGTGAAATTCAGTGGACTTACCTTATCAGCACCCTTTTCATATAGTTTTAGTAAGTATTTCTCAACTGCAGTATTTGCAGCAATATCTGTATTTAAGATTAATCCTAATCTTTCAGGTGATAATGAAGGTAAATCTAGTTGAGCATCTTTAATGGCTAGATGACAACCCAACATAGCCAATTGTGAATACCTGAGAGGAAATGGAAAACGTAAGTTTTTAAGATGCTCTTTTATCGAGAAACTGCTGCATACGCCAAAGTATTGTGTTTTTATACCTTCATATTTCCATTTGTTTCTTAATGAAATACCCGGAATATTTTGTATAATATTATCTAGGAATTGCTCTTTTCCTACACCTAAGCTAGAAAGAGTTCCAATGCCTGTTATAACAATTCTTTCTGAATTTTCCATAGTATTTTATATGATAGTTAAATTAATGTATAAATCAATTAGGAAATATGTACCGTTAAAGTACCCTTGGCCACAAGTGCCTCTTCACAACTTACTTTTGCATCGAAAACCGAAAAGCCCATTAATTGCTGTTTAGGCTTTATTTTAATAAGTAATTTACTTTCGGGCTTTACTTCTTTGTGGAAAGACACATTATTAATTTTGATAGCCCTGCCCGAAGGAGGTTTTTCCAATGTATTTTTATTATTACCACTTGCAAGGTTCAACCTTTCTAACCTGCCGTATAAACCACAAGCTTGAAACATCATTTCTACTATAATTACTCCTGGTAGTATAGGTTGTCCGGGAAAATGCCCCTTAAAAAAAACTTCATCCTTCCCTACTTCTTTAATAGCTATGAGTGATTCACCTAACTGAAAACCTTCTATAGTATCGACCAGTAAGAAGGGAGGCCTATGAGGTAATAGTTCATAAGGTTTAGGATAAGTATTTTTTGTAGTTGTTATCATAATTTTAGATTTATTTTTTGTGTAAACTGATCACTTGCAGCATGCAAGAATTGTATTTTATTAGGGCCTAAATAGTATTAAGCTTTAAAAAAAATCAATGTCATTTGGAATCCGACTCAATCTAGGAATATACTAAAGAACTATTCATTGATTGTATTAATACCTTTTCTGGCACTTGTTTCAAATAGGTCTTTACTGGACTACTGTTAAAAACAATGTAGCCAATATATGCTGAGTGAATATGAATTGGATGGATAAAATATCTTTTTCCACCATGTACATAAGTATTTTCAGGACAATATATTTCTGTAAAAGAAATTCCTAATCCATCGCCTTCAACCTTACTAATAGCTTCTTTTTTTACCCAAATAGCTACTTTTTCTCTGTTATCCATTAGATTCATTTCCTTAGGATGAAGAAAAAAACGCTCAAATTTTTGTTTAATCGGTACTATTTTTTGGATATCTACACCAACCTTATAGTTTTTTACAATAGCACATACTACTAGCCTATGTGAATGAGAAATATTAAAATCTAAAGTAGTATTTTGTAAAAAGGGTCTACCGTTGGATGTATATAATAATTGATTAAATATATTTTTATAGCCTATCTGTTTAAGTCCATACAACAACAATAACTTACCAGCTACTGATAAAGACTTTGCCCATTCATCTTTATATTGCAATACTCTCTTTTTTAAATGAGCAGGAAAATACCTAAGTATTGCTCTGACTCTTTCTTCACTAAAAGGTTGATCTATTTGTGTATAATATATCTGGCAATGTAGTAGCATGGCAATTAGTTAAATTTTCCTCTATTTCACTACTTTTACTGTATTGGCCTTTATAAATTTAATATGCACTTTCTCCCATACATTAAATTGAAAGTGCTCACAAAGGAGAAGGAAAATAGACTCATCAGTTATTCTGCAAGCAGGCATAGGTATAATAGTTATATGTGTATAATCTCCTTTCTTTGTAATGTTTACCTTTAATACTTTACCAGTTCCATAAATAATACTAGCCATTTCCTGAAGCCAAATTTGCCTTCCTTCAACTTCCATTAAATCATTTTTCCTTCCCAAAATGTAAAATTTCCCTGTTTTTGAAATATAGCCTAAATCCTCTGTCAGTATTTCTTTGCCTGGTTTTATTCGATCTGTTATATGATTGAGATAACCTGCTGTAATAGAAGGGCTTTCAATTACAACTCTGCCTATCTCACCTATGGGCAATTCATTATCGTACTCATCGATAATACGAATGTTAATTCCCTCCAAAGGATATCCTACAGAATTAATCTCAGCATCTTCCAAAGAACCGATATGATGGGTACATACCCTGGGACCAGCTTCTGCCAATCCGTAAGTTTTTACAAACTGACATTTAAAAGTCTTCATGGCTTTGATTAATGATTCCTTTTCAAGATGGTTACCTCCTATTGTTATAAAACGCAACGAACTAAAATCTCCTTTTAGAAAACCTTTTTCAAACATATAGTTAAGTTGCCTGATCATTGGTGGTACAGTAAATAATGAGGTAGCATTCCATTCTGAAATCAATTTAGGAATCTGTGTAATAGCAAATTTTGCATCAGCTAAAACGATTTTACTTCCTGTATATAAATGGCTTAAAAATTGTCCGATTAACCCATAAGAATAATTCATTGGTAAAGCCATTATAGTAGTGTCGAAAGGTGAAATTCCTAGTGATTTAGCATTGGCTTTAATATTGGCTATTGTTCCCTGAGTAGTAAGTTTAATTACTTTACTAATACTTGTACTTCCTGAACTGGTAATAAGAATAGCAGTATCTTCTACTAACTGTCTATTGTCAAAATTCTTATTCTTGAATAAAAAGCTGTTCTCAAATAAGGGCTGACATTCACTTTTTCTGTTAATAAGATTTTTATATAGTGCTGAACTAATATTCTTTTGATGTGCCATATAACCGAAGCAATTTAATTGTTCAAAGTTTATAGCACTTTCTTGCAATTCGTTCACAATAATGGGAACAGCCTCTATATTGAGCAATGATAAAAACAAAACTGATAATTCAATAGAATTTGGAAATGAAAGTACTACAATTTTTCCTCTACTTATACCATGATCATGCAATTCTTTTGAATAAATCGTTACTCTATTCCATAATTGCTCATAGGTAAGCCCAAATCCGTTTTCCACTAAAGCTATTTCATGTAATCGGTCTTGATTGTTTAGCCGAATTGCATCAATTATTGTATTGTTATTGTTCATATCTTTTTTTCCAAAGTTTTTCAAATTGTTATAAGGCTTTTGAAGTGTACCTTAATCAGATCATTCATTTAGAAAAAGGTAAATAAATATGTTTGCTAATAAGCCGCTGTAAGAGAATTTCGGGAAGCCCATTTTTTAAAATTATTTCCTTGGTTACTACAGGGTTATTATCTAAAAACTCAAATAGGGTCGATTCTAATTGGAATGATTCATAACTTCGCCTGTTCAGCAGGAAACATGCATCATCCATTTTAAAAAGGGCATACTTGTCTTTATTAAATACAAGTTGACATTCAGTTATTGATTCTTTGGGAACATGATCACTATTATGTCTTGTTCTAACAATTTCCCAATCGAGATATTTATGTACGTATATCCACCCCTCCCATTGATCATAATATTTTATTAAATTGTTTTCTAATATTTCATAAAGTTTAGAAGTGATCGATAAACAGAAAGAGTCTTTATCTTGAGTCCACTTATTAGGATCAATTAGATCGTAAAAAGCCAAAGTTGGTGCCTTTTCTTTTTTTTCATAATAGGAAATAACCGGGATAATTGGTGTTTTTGTTGCATAAGATAAAGTGGAAATCCCTTTTCTAGAAAGTACTGGTTGTTTTAAGAAGTTCAGTTTTAATAATTGCGGATCTTTTTTATATATACCTCCTACCCCAGTATTCCCATCTAAATAAGCTACAATTGATCTTCCTGCTTTAATGTGTTTAATTAATCTAATAGCAATATCATATTGTTCTGCATCCTCCAGTTCAAAGAAAGCATTTTCTTTAAAATGATCATGTATCAACGCTACATTGTCAATCACTTTTTCTCTTTGTTCTTCATATGTTTTCTTATCTACTAACAAGACAAAATCTTTTCCTTTGCTGGCCAATGCTCCAATAATTGCGCGATAAGACCCTAAGTGATAAGTGCAAAATATGGCAGGGTCATAGGTATTATTTAAACAAGATGTATCTCCTTTATATATAATTGTATTAATGAGACCAGGATAGTTAGGTTCTGTTATCATTAATGAATGACTATACAGTAAGTTCAAGTAAATATCCTCATGTTGTTCTCTTGGGATATCAGGTAAAAAATTGGCTAGATTAGCTGATAAGAAATGAAAATCTTTCAGTTGCTTATTTTCTTTTTTTTGCTTTTCACGCTTGGTAATATAATCTTTTACACTGTAGTAATCTTCTAAGCATGCCTTTTTAATAGTGGTTTCCATAAGGGTATCTTAAATTTTAATGACATGTAATAAGGTGTGATCTCTTTACCTACGTTTAGCTAAAATCACAATTAGCTATATATTCTTTCGAAATATCTACTATAACGGATTGTTTTAGAGCTTGTAATTGTACAGCAAATCTATCTTTTCCATTTTCTCTAATCAATACACCTTCTGTTCCAGCAAACTGTCCGTGAGTGATCTTCACCTTATCTCCTATTGTGTAATTAGCATTACTGCTAGATACGGAAACATTGCCGTTCAATACTTTACGTATAGATTGTATTTCTTCTTCAGGGATTGAGACAGGCTTACCATCAAAAGCAATGAATCTTACCAAACCTCTTACTTTCAAAATATTAAACCGTTCTTGAAGACTTGTTTTTACGAACACATAATTTGGGAAAAGCGGTTCTTCTAATTTTTTCTTTCTGTCGCTCCACTGGCGTACTATATGTTGTGTTGGAAGAAAAGTTTCATAACCAAGTTCCTTTATTTTATTGCTTACTTGTTTCTCGGACTTCGGATAAGTGTAAACTACATACCAAGCCGGATTAGTGTGAGAATTCTTTTTCATAGTTTCAAATATTTAGGTTTCTAAGTTATCTTCGATTGGTTACATGGCTTCGCCACATCAGGTTACATTACCCTTTTGATTAAATTTTGAATATGGCTTCGCCACATTGAGTAACAAAGCTTAATTTCTAACAGAGGATATATTTCCCAGTAGTAAAGTAGGTAAGATTGATCACCTAACTTATTTTATTTTCTTCCCTTCAACTCCTTTGTTATTTCAAATATGCAAGGATATTTTCCGGATTAGAAAAATTTTACACAAACTGGCTTATTGTGAGTATTAATCGGTAAAAAAAGATATATCTTGTTTTTGTTTGGTACAAACACCAATTTTCTAAGGACAAATAATTCTTACCTTCTAAACTAATTGGCGTATAAAAAAGCATTTTAACATGAGCTTGTATGTTTTAAAGCTATGGGTATATATTTAAAAGGTAAAGTATGAGAGAATAATAAGTATAATAGTGTTTACAAACGTATGTTCGACTATTAATGCTCTTTTTCTCATTTTTGACCAATTTCGTTTCGGTAATTAATTCTTCAGGCTTCATTTCAATCATAAAGGCATCATAATTTATTACGTTCTTCTTAATTTTTAAATTAAAAGTCGAATACCTCATCTATGTTAATACTGCTTATTTTACTACATGATCCATAGTTGTACATGACTGGTTATCATACATATATCACACTAATTTAGATGCTTAAACCAAATATGCATTTTGGGCATTTGCTTCTTAAAAAACACGAAACAGCTTATTAGAAGTACTAATTGGTGAATTGAAGTGTATTTTTCTAACTTCACCAAAATAAATATGAATTCAATATGAATAACAACTATGCTTTCTATCCCAAGCTTATTTTACGCGCTCCAGCATTACCCTTTCAATCTGAGGTAAGCATATCTATCATAAAAGCATATTTGCAAAATAAAGACTTTCAAGAAGCACTATTCTTGGCTTCACCTGGTATTCATGCTAAATGTAAAGCATGGTTACAAGGTGAAATCACCAATTTTAAAGAAGAACAAAAGCTCATTGTTACATTAGTGAAATATTATTCTCGCATGTTCAGCAGATGTACGCCTTTTGGCCTATTTGCCAGTTGTACAGTGCTTAATTGGGGGGATGTGAGCCATATTACTTTCGATCCTGAGAGAAGATACCAGCATACTCGATTAGATATGTACTATCTATGTGCTTTGGCTCAACATTTGGCGAAAATGCCTTTTATAAAAGAAAGGCTAAAGTATTATCCTAATAATAGTATATATACCGTTTGTGGAGAGGTTCGCTATATTGAATATCAATACATTAATGGTGAAAGGAACCATCAAATTAGTGCAGTAGCTACATCTCCTTATCTAGAAAAAGTGCTGACACTTTGCGAAAAAGGTTTAACTCCTGTTGCAATTACAACAGCAATAGTAGATGAAGATATTAATAAAGAAACTGCTCAGGAATTTGTAAATGAACTTATAGAGGCGCAACTACTTGTAAGTGAATTAGACCCTGCTGTTACAGGACAAGAATTTATTTATCAAATCTTGTTAGTTCTGGAGCGTATATATGAGCAAGATAACTTAGAAACACTAGGTCAGATTATTAAATTATTAAAAAATACAGAAGGACTATTGAGAGAATTAGGTAAAAGTACTTCTGTGAATATGGTGAACTACCAAAAAGTTATTGCTGGTTTAGAAAAGTTCGGAATCCCTTTTGAAAGTAACAAATTGTTTCAAACCGATTACATAAGATCTGTTTCCGGAGCTTCTGTTAGCCGGCAATACCAACAACAACTCTTGGAGAGTTTTCAAGTGCTTCAATACCTTACTCCTCCTAATAATCCTGATCAATTGAATCGTTTCATCCAACAATTTTATGGACGATATGAAGATAAAGAAATGCCCTTACTACAAGTGTTAGATGCAGAGTCTGGAATTGGATATGCAGCTAACAACGACAAGGGAAATGCACCTCTTGTAGAAGATCTTAACCTCAATGAAGTACCATCTGAAGTAATTACTTTCAAAAGAACTGAAGCCTTTCAGTTGTTATACAAAAAAATAAGAGCTGCTGAGAAGAAAGGACAACACACTGTAACACTTGAAGAAGCTGAAATTAAAAACCTTCCTCAGCCTAACTTTAATTTACCTCCTTCATTATCTGTTACTTTTAAAATAGTAGATGCAAAAAAATTGTATATAGAGTCTTTTAGTGGCTCAAGTGCTGCTAACTTATTAGGGAGGTTTGCTCATGCCAATACACAAATTAACAAAGCGATAACAGAAATTGCAGCTTCAGAACAACAACAAAATCCTGATGTGCTTTTTGCTGAAATTGTTCACTTACCAGAAAAACGAGTAGGTAATATTCTTTTAAGGCCAGTATTTCGGCAATATGAAATCCCCTACCTTACGCATTCGGCATTACACCCCAAAAATCAGATCAAACTTCAAGACTTATATATTTCAATTAAAAATGGACAAATAGTTCTCAGGTCGAAGAAATTGAATAAAGTAATAGTCCCCCGCCTGAGTACAGCACATAATTATACTTACCAGTCGATGCCTATTTACCATTTTTTATGTGATTTACAGCATCAAGGACTTCAGCCTCATTTGAGTTTACAATTAGATCATAAACAGTTTGGTACTTCATTTTTGCCTAGGATATGTTATAAAGATATTATTTTATACCCTGCTTCTTGGCAATTGACTAAAGGAGATGTACAAGTACTCATTCGCAGTAATAAGCAAGAACGCGCATCTAATATTGAAAAATTTAAAAAGCAATGGGACATCCCTCGATATTTTACTTTAGTAGATGGTGACCGCGAACTTTTAGTCGACATAGAAAATGAGTTAATGGTAACAGCTTGGTTAGAGACGATTAAGCATAGGAAAATAATTAATTTAAGAGAATTTCTTTTTGATCCTTCAGAAAATCCGGTAAGGGATTTACACGAAAATGCTTATACCAACCAATTTATCGCTGCGCTCATTAAAAAGAAGACATGTTATCAAGTACCTGATTTCTTACTACAGAAACAAGATAAACAAGTAGTACGTGAATTTTCATTGGGTTCTGAGTGGCTTTATTACAAATTTTACTGTGGTGTAGAAATGGCTGATAAAATTTTAATTGAAGTTATAAAACCATTAGTGCAGCAGTTGAAAAGTGAAGTATTGGTTGACCAATGGTTTTTTATCCGTTATGCTGACCCTCACCATCATTTAAGAATAAGGTTTCATTTAAAAGATACTAGTAAAATTGGTGAGGTAATTTTACATATACGTGAATATATTTCACCTTATGAGGCTGAAAATATTATTTGGCAATCGCAAACGGCTACTTATTATAGAGAATTAGATAGATATGGCAATTATGCAATTACCCAAACAGAAGCGCTTTTTTCTGAAGATAGCTCAAGGGTTTTAACATTATTAGAAGAGTTTGCCTTCTCTGATGATAATGCAGATTTACGTTGGCTTTCAAGCTTAGGTATCGCTAATATACTACTGGATATTTTTGATTATGACTTACAGGCCAAATTAGTGTTAATGGAAAAATTAAAAACTTCTTTTGCAAAAGAGTTTAATATGAATAAGGCTTTAAAACTTCAAATAGATAAGAAGTATCGGCATTACCGCCCACAGATTGTAGCTTTATTTACAGGTAATCCATCTGATTTATTTAATCTGAATGCTATGTGCAAGTCTTATCAGCAACTAAAACCTTTGGCTCAAAAACTTATAAAAGTACATACAGCAAATAATCAATCAGCAGATACTATTGTAGGTAGTTTTATTCATATGCACCTCAATCGACTGATAGCTTCTAATCAAAGATTGCATGAGTTGTTGATTTATGATTTTCTCTTTAGAAATTACCAATCTCAGTTAGCTATCCAGAAGAAAGGTACTACTTCTTCCCCCCCATAATTTTTTCTTTAAGAGCATCAAAAAAAGTTTGCCTGTACGTATCGCCAAGAGGTATATAGGCTTTCATGTTGTTTAATAGAATTTGGTTGCCGTCAACTGCTTTTATTTGTTCCATCGCCACAATATACGATCTGTGTACGCGCATGAACTTTTTATCGGGGAGTCTGTTTTTTAGGTCTTTGATATTTAACAGTGTTACAATCCTATCGTTTTTGGTGTAGATAGATACATAATTCTTTAAACCTTCTATATAGGTAATCTCTTTAAAATTTACCTTTACCATTTTACCCTTATTTTCTGTCTTTACAAAAATATAATCATCTTCATTCTCCTCAGGCTGCCAATCGGTATAAGAAGAAATATCCTTATTTAGTGCTTTTTGTGCAGCGGCTAAAAAACGCTGAAAAGGAATAGGCTTAAGCAAATAATCAAGTGCATCGTATTCATATCCTTGTATCGCAAACTCACTATAAGCAGTGGTAAAAATTATTTTACATTTACCACTTATCATTTTTGCCAAATCTAAGCCTGAGAGATGTGGCATACGTATGTCCATGAATATTAAATCTATCTGATTTTTTTGAATCAATTCAATTGCCTCTAATGGCTCATTAGTTGTAGCCGCTAATTTTAAAAAAGGCGTTCTTTCTATATATTGTATTAGAATATCTACAGCACTTTGTTCATCATCAACAACTAAACAGGTTATCATAGTTTTATTTTTAGGTTATAAGAGTAAAATTCATCTTCATCTTTTATCACTAGGGCATATTTATTTCCATAGATTGCATCAAGTCTTTTTCTTGTATTTATTATTCCCATTCCTGTTGAAGCTTCTGCCTTTACCGCTCTTTTTTTATTGGAAGTAGTAAAAAAGAGGGTATCATCTTTTATTTCAAGCCTTATAGAAATTGGGTTTTCAAAGTCATCAGCATCTCCATGTTTAAAACAATTTTCTACTAACGTAATTAAAACTAGGGGAATAATCATGCGGAATTGGATACTACCTATCACATCAAAATGCACTTGTAATTTATTATCAAAACGAAGTTGCTTCATCTCAATGAAATTTTTAATATGTTTTACTTCTTCTTCTAACATTACTTTACCCTCAATATCATCTGTAATAGAATAGCGCATAATATCAGAAAGTAATAATATTCCTTTTGCTGTCTTTTCTGAAAGATTGTAGATTTGCGAGTAAAAGAAATTTAGAGAATTAAATAAAAAATGTGGATTAATCTGGCTTTTAAGCAGTGCAATTTCTGACTTTCTTTTTTCCTTTTCTATCTTAATAAGATTTGTAGCAAACCAATAGCCAAAGCTAATCATAATGAAATAACCTCCACGCCAAACAGATTCTGCTAAGAATGTTCTTAAAGTAGTGAATGGATGAACGAGTTCTTGCCCAAATATTGGCACAACATATATTTTGAGTAAATATCTAAAGCAAACAAATATCAGCATAGTTAGTAGTAAGCTGCCAGCTAATAAGAAGTATTTTTTTTTCCTGTAAAACTTGGGTAATAAGACTAAAGCACTAGTGTAAAAAAGTGCAGCATAGAGTGTGAAATTTAAGAATGTATCCCAAAGATTATACCTAGGGTTATCTATGAGAAGAATAGTTAATTTCTCATAAAAGATGTAAAATATCCACACAAAAAAGTGAGTAGTTATTTTTCTTATAGTTTCATGAGGTAGTAGCATATAATTATAAATTGATTGAATCCAAGCAATTAGAATTGTAATAAAGTTTTTCTGAAATTGTTTACCAAAAACCTCATTAAGCCTTAAAATACGTATAAAATTTTTATAGCTATAACAATATACTGTTATTTTATCTAATATGGATGAATAGTTTTTATTTTGAATTCATACCATCATCGCAATAAGAATTTGTTAATAGGATAATATTTATGGATTTGTGTAAATAGTAATTCATTTACTTCATGTTTAGGACTCTGCTCTTAAGCAAATACACAGATGGATAATACTTGTATTTTATAGGAACTTAATCTCTCAAACTATGAAATAGGCTGTTTATCAATTCTTTTAGGGTGTTTAATCATTATTAAGTGTTTGGTTTGTACTTACAAACACAGGATTGGTGTAATTTTTTTTTAATTCTTTTTTACCCATAGCATATTTACAATATAAATAAGCGCAAGCCGAAAAGCTTTAATAGAGTAGGCTCTTAATCTAAGAAGATAAATCTATCATGGAAAATCAAAAAGTTAATGCTAAAAAAATTGCCTTACAAAAAAGAACCATTGCTAAATTTAATTCTAATAAGCCTGCTGGAAAAAATAGATTTACAGAGCCTATAACCACTATTAGTTCTTTCGTAATAGCTTAGTTTGTACATTTTCAATTAGCTTAATTACTTTTTTAGACTAAAATATATTCGTGAAGTTTACTGTAAAACCAACCAATAATACATATAATACATGCCAAGTGTAGAAGAGCATATTGAAAACATTTATCTTATTGTAAATGATTCTTACAATGAGCAATTTAATAATGAAGAATATACTAGCTTGATTCCTTATTTTTATACCTTTTATAAGGTTTTTAACAATCCGAAGGACATAGAAAAATGTAATTTTTTATTAGATAAATATTTCCAAAAGTTATCTGCACTTGGCTTTGTTAATGGTATAGGTGAGAATAATTTTTTTAGCCAGTACAGTGTTTTAGCTGAAATATCATTACAATCTTCCATTAAGGAGAGTTATAAAAGTGATATAAAAAAAATTAAGCAGTATTTATTTCACCAAACTTTTGACTTGTTACAACGGCAAGATATTAACCATCTATCGCAGATTGTATCATCTCTCCACTACTTTTCATTAAATTTGCCAGATATAACTTCAGAAAAATATCTGAAAGAGCTTCTTCCTTTACTTTATAAATTGATTAAAGAGAAGATCTATAGTTCAAATAGTTTTTATCATGAGAAAAATGAAGAGCTTCTACATTTAGGATTTGCTCATGGTCTTTCAGGTGTTCTTCTAGTATTGATAGGAATATATGCTAACGGTATTAAGGAAAAGAATATAGTAGATATTGTAGAAACAGGAATAAAATATATACTCTCTTTTAAAAGAGAGTATATATTTTATTCCTGTTTCTACAATATCTACTATATTCTTTTCCTTAATACCGTTAGCAT
>JBCDJE010000016.1:0-16167 GCA_038748185.1 Bacteroidota bacterium | reverse complement strand
GAGAATAGGGGTTTTGGTCTGATTTAATAGTAGGATTCACGCCGTTTGAAAGAAAAAATATATAAGCTCCCTCGGTTTACGGCTCACAATCCGATATGCATATTGTTCTTTGAACCATAGAACAAGAGTTTTGGGTGTTTTACGTAAGTCCTATAATAGTAAAACCCTTAGCTGGAAATATACCAACACTTTTTATAATCAATACGGATATAATTGTATTTTCATCGAAGTGAAATAAATAGAAAAGAGCGTTCCAAAAGTCCTATTAATTCGTCCTTGCAAGCATTGTGAAGCAATCTGTTGGCTTGTATATAGCCAACGAACTCTTACACTGCAATTAGAGTTACGAGATTTTTCTTTTTGGAACTGCTTCTATTATTAAGCTATATAGTGCAATAGCTTGCTTATCTTCTTCCACCACCAAGAAAAAATCCCAATCTAAAACTTATATAACTATTATTGATTTCATCCTCTTTGGTCTGTACTCCTGCATTATTAATAGCAACGGCATCTGTTTTACCTACAATGTTTAAATCAACCGTCAAATTTAAATGCCAAAACTCAACACCAATTCTTGGGTAAAACCCAAACTCATTTCCTAAAGAAACACTTTCACCAGCTTGGCTATTTTCAATTTTTACATTCCCCATAGAATATAACCCTAACCCCAATCCTACAAATGGTCGAAAAGCATTATCACTAAGGTAATACTTTCCATTTACAGTATACGAGCCAACAGTAGAAGCTTCGGTATCTTCTTTTTCAAGTTCTTTGCCCATGAACCCCCATTGTAGTTGCCCTCCTAAAGCAACTCGATCATTTATTCGATACGAAGGCTCAATACCAAATAAAAGACCTCCTTTTCCTTCTGCTGCTCCAACAACTCCCAATCCTATATGAAATTGAATGGGTTTAAATTCTTGTGCACTTGTAGTTCCAAACATTAATAGTGCAAATACCAATAAAAAAAACTTTTTCATAGCTAATAGATTTAGTTTCAAATCGTTTGTCAAAAATTTTGGTAAAGCAATTCACTAAAATTTTATCAATAGTCCCACTTCTTTACTATTGGGACTACTATAGCTATTTATTATTAACTTATTGAGAGTTAACCCTAAGTCGGTAAGCTGAAGGTGTCATACCTGCTTCATTTTTAAACACTCTATTGAAGGTTGCTTTTGAGTTAAAACCCGATTCTAGACCAATAGCTACTAAAGAGTAATTCTTGAAACCAGGGTCTTTAATCATGTTTTTTGCTTCTTTCACCCTATATTGATTAATATAAGAAAGAAAATTACCGCTATGATTTATTTTAATTGCTTCAGAAATTTTTGGAGGAGGCTCTCCTAATAATACAGCAAGCTTTGAAACAGAAAATTCAGGGTCTAAATAAGGTTTATCAGTAGCCATAATTTGCTTTATTTTCTTGTTGACTTGCATTATGACTTCATTAGAAGCTATTAACGGACTCCTTTTTTTATAAATGTGCATTTGTTTAAAGCTAAAAAAGCAAACCAAAATAACTCCAATGGCTATAAAAAATAAAATTACTGCTCCCCCTATAATATTAAAAGTTTCGTTTTTAAGTGATTTTGGAATCAGATATTCCCAAATAGCTATTACAAGATAAATAGCTCCAACGCTTCCAATTAGCTTTCTAAAGTTATCGAGTTGATTTTTTAAGATGATCTTGTTATTAAATCTTTTGAGATTTCGTATTTCTATTAACATAGTAATACACAATACAGCAATGCCTACGGCTACAATAGCATCTAATAACTGAAAGGGTAATGGGATTTCTCCCGAAGTTATAGGCTTGCTCAAGAAGACTTCTTTCCAATCATCTTTTTCATACAATGCAAAGAAATATGTACCTAGCCATAACACCAAAGGAGTAAACGTAATCAGTATATTCTTTTTCCATTTAAATTCTTGATCTAATACACTTCTTCCATAGGCTTGAAAAAAGAAAATATTCGACATGAAAAATACTTTACTTATATCAGCAAGAAATGCTAAATTGTGAAGTAGTTCTGCAATTTTAAGAATTTCAAAAACGGAATTAATACTGTTAACACATAGCCATGCAATTAAAATTTTGTCGTGTTTCCATTTATTTTGCTTAGAAAATATTAGAAAAAGAAGAAAGAAAGGTGAAATAACAATTAATAAATATAGTATCGCTGCTATAAGTCCTAGCACCTGAATTCCTTGCATAGCATTTATTTGATTCTCTTTTGCTCATAAAATTTCTATTTCAATACGCAAGAGATGATAATCGATGTTGCATAGCTACTATTTAAAATTGGCATTTGTTCAGAAAAATAAAAGGAACTTGCTTAAAGTAATCTCATTTTCCTAAAAAAGCACTTTAGACAAGTTCAGGAGTTATTTATTAGCTTCCCATTGGTTCACCATTTTTCATCTTGTCTAATAATTCTTCCAAATAATCCTTGTATTGTTCAGGGCTTTGATCTAATGCTGTCGCTAACTCTTTAACAGCTTTCTTTGGATTTCCATTTTCATAAAGCATCTTACCATAACCCAGATGCACATACCATTGCCCTTTAAATCTTTTACTTGCTTCTTCCAATATGCTTAAAGACATTGCTTCTCTACCCCTCTTCTGTAAGTCCATGGATACACGATAAGCTGTGTTAGGGTCATTCATCATGGTAATGAATTCATTGTATGTTGCATCAGATTCTGTTTTCCGGTTCAAAGCCCAGAGTATATTGGCTTTAGTAGCGAGATTTGTAAGGTTTTTATTGGAAGCAAAACCATTGTATCCACCATTAATAGATCGTTCAGCCCAAGATAATGCTTCTTCTAAGTAAATATTTCTATCTAAACACCACGTGGCAGCATCATTCCAAGCTTCCCATTGGTAAGTATTTATTCCTCTTAGTTCATACCTAAAATTATCAACAACAGTCTTATTTAAATCCACTGACACAAGAAATGGAATACGTTTATTACCCCATTCTAAAGCAACTGTCACAACATCTTCTTTTCTATTCATAAACTCAAAATCTAACTGTTCTGAAAAATTTGTTTCTTCTGGGGTTACCATTACTTTTAAAACAATATCTTTTTCTAAGTCTAAATAATAACTTCCCCATAGGTTATCATTATTGGCAAACAGGATTTCCCATTTTCCCTCATTTTTTGGAATGACATGCAATCCATAACTACCAGCTTTTAGGGCATTTTCTTCAATTTTCACATCGGTAGAAAATGCAATAGTGGTATTCATATTTGCCCCCGCTCGCCAGGGAATAGGCTCTCCTTCAAAAGGCACAACTTTCTGCCAAATATCCCTATCTCGTACAGCAGGACTGTGGTAATCAATTGTGATATCTGTAATGCCTAATCGTTGCGTTTCACTTACTTTTGGACTCTTGGTAGGCATTTTCATAGTATGGAACTGACCCCAAGCATAAATTGTAAATATCAATAAATAGATGAGTAAGATAGTTTTTTTCATTTCAATAAATTTTTATATGATTTAGAAGATATTTCTATGATTAATTGTCGAACCGGTACTGTAGAAAAATTTTCTTTTTTGCCAAAATAGTCAGCTTCACGACTCAATATTTCGATGTCAATTATTAAGAAAATAGATCAAGCACTATTAATACTAACCTATTTTCAATCAAGATTTAATTGGGTTGTTATTACTATCAAATTGGCGTATTTCTTTAATATTTCTATTGTTATCGTATATAAATTGCTGAATAGCGACTCCATTTTGTAGGTTATTCATAAGTTCTCCCTCCGAATTGTAATAGCGTACTTCTTTTTCATCACCCTTTTTGTTATAATCAACCTCCAAGCGACAAAACCCCTGAGTGGGATGAATTATTTTTTTATTTGATATCCCATAAAATTCCATACTCTTAAAGTCTCCTAAGGTATTTCTTGTGTACTTGATTGCATATATGCCGTAGTTATTAGTTACTTGTTGCCCACTAGCATCAAGATATTTCTCTGTAAAAGAAAGCATTAGTCCTTTTTCCTTATTAAGCCATCTAGTAGTATATATCCATTTTGAATATCCATAGTCCATATTTTGGCTGAGCTTTCGATTAATAGCATTTCCATTTTCATCAAAAAATGCCCATCCCATTTCATTACCAAAACTATCAAAATCAAAAACTACTTTAGCATATCCGCCTTCATGATGCAAGGTGATCTTTTCAGTTTTAGCATCCAGATTAATGATTTCGTATAGATGTCCCAGTGAATCAGTTGTGATTTTTGCTACCCTAAAGGGAAAGTAGGGTGTAAGTATTATTAATTCTTTGTCTTC
The DNA here is from genome assembly GCA_038748185.1 of Bacteroidota bacterium. Lineage (GTDB taxonomy): Bacteria > Bacteroidota > Bacteroidia > Cytophagales > Flammeovirgaceae > Chondrinema. The sequence goes on along the minus strand of JBCDJE010000016.1, from coordinate 11,855 downwards.
ATTCCATTGGCGTTGTATAAAAGCATTTTCAGATAGAGTTTCCCATTCATAACGAAAAGCACCCAGGCTAGTAGCAATTCTTTTTCCCATAGTATCATAAAATTGAAGGATGCTTTTATCTCCATTTGCATTGAGATGAAATTCCTCTTTATGGATTTCACCACCACCATAATAATGCCGCCAAAGTACTGACCGTTCATCGTTATGATTAAAATAAGTACGGATGATTTTATCTTTCTGGTAGGAATAAACTACTTTATGTGTTTTAAAATAAGCTTTATTATTCGGAAGGTTTCTTTTGTAAAAAGCAATTTCAGCAATTCTTCCATCTTTCCTATACTTCACACGGTAATGATTCTTATTAGCAGCTTCTTTTTCGGTAAGTACACCTCTGGGCTTATATTCAAGATAAGGGGAAATAATACCAGTAAGGCTAGAGAAGTATTTTACTTGCGCAAACGTTGAAAATGTAAAAAAGATGTTTAATAGTAGAAATGCAGTTAAATTTTTCATGAATAGTTTTTATTGAACTTAGATACTTATGTTGAGTATTTAACAGTATTATATTAGATAATAAAGGAGGTTCTTAAAAAAGGATGCTAAATTGGTTGATTTAAAAATGAGTAATTATTATTATTCAGCCCTTCTGATTCTGCGAATCAGAATATGATTTTACTAACATGAAAAGCTTAACAGTCCTTTCTTAAGAAAAGAATAATTAATCTAATTTCTTCAGAGAAGAGTAATTTTTGAGTAATAAGCAATTATATTATCCATTCAAGCTATTCTATTCAACTTGAAGTGATTCTATCGGATTTAGGAAAGCAGCACGTAATCCTTGATAGCTAACGGTTATAACTGCAATGAAAATTGCAATGGTAGCAGATGAAATAAATATCTTAGGCCCTATACTAATTCGATAAGCATAATTCTCTAGAATATAATCTCCAGCAAAAAAGCCTATTATTACTCCAACTGCTGTAGCAATGCTAACAAGTATAATAAATTCAGCGATAATCAAGCTCCAAATACTTTTAATTGAAGCTCCAAGAACCTTGCGAATACCTATTTCTTTAATACGTCTTTCAGTAGAAAAAGCTGTTAGCCCGTATAAACCGAGACATGCTATAAATATTCCTAAATAAGTTAATCGCGACATAATTGATTGAAGATTTACTATCTCAGCCATACTACTTTCTAATTGCTGTTCATTATCTAAAATTTCCAAAGGCCAACCATCATCGAATCTATTCCAAGCTTTAGTAATTAAATCAAGTGCTGGCTCTCTATTATCCTGAGGGAGTCTAATTATCGTATTTGGGAATCGCTCAGTTGGAGACGTAATAATGCCCTGAGGGCTAATTTTAGCAGTAAAATCTTCAAAGTGATAATCCTCATAAACTCCGATGATTTCATAAGTACTATCTCCTTCATTAAGTTTTATTTCTTTACCAATAGCCTCTTCCGCATTCCAACCAAAAACAGTAATGGCAGCTTCATTAAAAACAATTGCCGATTTATCTGTAATTGTCTCACTTGAAGCCAGTCTTCCGGCAACCAAATTCAAACCCAGCATTGAAGCATACTCAGCATCCGCAATATCCACACGAGTCCCTATTCTTTCATTAGGTTTCATACCTTCAAATTCAATAGCATGATAATTCCACCAACTATAACCTGCCACACTTTCAATTTTACCACTATTACGAAGTTCATTCACAAACAACTGATAGTTAGCCGGGTTTTCTATTATTCTATCACTATTTCTAATAAAAACAAGATTTTTATTATTGTAACCCAAATCCTTATTTGCTAAAAAATTGAGCTGATCTTGCATGGTAAAAATAGTTACCAATAATACAGCTACTACCATAAATTGTAGAATTACCAGCCCTTTGCGAACTAAAAAACCACTGGTAGTTTTCATATTTCCTTTAGCATCTTTAAGGGCTTCAATAGGCTTAAAAGCAGATAATATAAAAGCAGGATACATTCCAGATATTAGCCCTAGCCCTAAAACGATAAGTACTATTACAGCAATGGTAAACCAATTATCAAAATAGCTTATTTTCAGATTTTGGTTTAGGTATTGATTGAATTGAGGAAGAAAAAACTCTGCCAGTATTATCCCAAATGAAACCGATAAACAACTAAATATGATAGCTTCCCCAATAAATTGCTTAATAAGATTGTCCTTAGTTGCCCCAAGAAATTTTCTCATTCCTACTTCTTTTGCTCTTCGTGTTGCCTTAGCTGTAGTGAGGTTCATAAAGTTAATAGAGGCCAATGCAAGAATTAAGATACCAATACTCCCTACAATCCGGATTAATGTTAGACTTGAGTTTGTTGCCAATTCAAAAGGTAATGCAGAATGTAAATGAATATCTTCCATAGCTATTACTGGTAAATGGGCTTCCGATCCTCCATATAAAGGAGGAAAGTATTTCTCAATGAATTTATCGAGTGTTCCTTGCTTTATAAAATTCTTCGCTTTCTGTTTGTCTGGTATATGCACATAAGTAAACATACTTGGGTTGTTCCAGTTGTTTTCTATACTCTGATAGTAGGAAACACTCGTTAAGGGAATGAGTATATTAACGTGAAAATGGGAGTTTTCAGGTAATTCCCTTATTACTGAATGTACTGTAAAATTCACAGATACTCCACCTCCACGATCCAATGAAAACATTTTCCCAATTGGTGCTTCTTCACCAAACATTAATTCGGCATATTCTTGAGTTATAATAGCCAAATTGGCATTAGTTTTTATACTTTCTTGAGCGACATTCTTTGTTCCTTTAATAAATTCAATATCAAAAATATCAAAGAACTGAGGCTCTATAAAGAAAATTTCTTCTCCCAAAATTTTCTTATCACCAATTAGAACTCTAGTGTTGCCCCATCGACTAAAATGTGTAGCCGCCTGAATTTCTGGGTATTCATCTAATAATGCGTATTTGATAGGATAGGAACTCGTGGCGGTAGTGCCTCCATCATTAAACTTTTGATGTATCCGGTATACGTCTTCAGACTTTTCGTGGAACTTATCCCAACTATAATGGTAATTTGTGAACTGAACCGCTATAAAGAATATCGCAACCCCTAGTGCTAATCCGACTATATTTATTGAAGCATATGATTTGTACCTGAAAATATTGCGTAAGGCTATTTTGATATAATTCTGTAACATTTGAAGTTTAAGTTTTTTTGATAATAGATATGTATTTTCTATATCTGTTCATCTTTATACTTCTGCCCAAATCTATCTTTATTAACAATTTTCTATATCCTGATTCCATGAAACACAAGTTCTTTGTACATTACGATTTATCGTTTTTTGTGAAGTCTGTCTTAACATGTAATATCTCAAGTGTTCAGTTTCCACTTCTTAAAAAGTTTGATAGATTTGGGCAGTTATTGTTTCATGCAATTTTTAACTATTGAATAAAGCTGATATACTCTTATTCAATCTTATTAGGGATGGTGATGTATCAGCATTTGAAAAATTATTCAATGCTTATTATCCCCTCTTATGCATTTACGCTAAAAAAAAAGTAGGTGACTTAGATGAGGCAAGGGATATTGTACAGGATGTCTTCGTGAAAGTATATCATGATCGAGATAAACTAGCAATTGATACATCTATAAAAGCATATCTTTATAAGGCCGTTCACAATGCCAGTCTCAATCGCATAAAGCAAATCAAAATTCATAAGTATCACCATGAATATATAAAAAATCAAACTCCCTTTAGTGAGGACCAGGATACAATGATAAAAGCTGAATTGGAGGAAAAAATCTGGCAGATCATCCAAAGCTTACCCGATAAATGCAGAAGAATATTTGAAATGAACCGTTTTGAAGGTAAAAAAAATAAAGAAATCGCTGAGAACTTAGGGATTTCAATTCGAACTGTTGAAACACAAATAAGTAAAGCTTTAAAAATATTACGAAAACACCTTCCCAGTTTTTTATTAACGCTCCTAACACTTTACATAGCCGTTTAAATTTTTTTTAACATCAATATACGTGTAAAAACGCTGTGAATTGTCATCAATATATACCGATATGAATGACCCTTTAAATGAACATATAGACCCTGAATTGCTAGTACGTTTCCTATCTGAAGATGCTGATGAGCAGGAAAAGAATAGAGTACAACAATGGATAAATGCAGACAATCGAAATAAAGAATATGTCGATGAGATGATAATGCTTTGGGAGTCTGGTAAAAATGCAAAAGACTTTACTTTAATAAATACAAAAGAAGATTGGGGAAAAGTAAAAAGGAAGATTATAGATAAAGACAAAATCAAGAAAGTTTCTCAAGTCTCCCGAAGAAAGCATTTTATATACAAGCTTGCAAGAGTGGCTGCTGTAGTGACTATTTTGCTCAGTGCCTATTACTACTGGCCATTTCTTACAACATATCTAAATGATACAACCACTATTGTTGCGGTAGAGAATCAACTACAAACAACCTTGCCCGATGGTAGCCAAGTTTATCTTAATAAAAATGCGCAATTAACTTTCCCTAAAAGCTTTGCCGACAAATCCAGAGAGGTTGAATTAGTTGGAGAAGCTTTTTTTGAAGTAAAAGAAAATGCGAATAAACCATTCTTAATCAGATCAGAAAAGGCAATTACAGAAGTAGTAGGTACTTCTTTTAATGTAAACAGTAGTGTTGTAGATAGCGTAGTAGTCACTGTTTTAACGGGAATGGTTTTTCTTTATGAAACAAACCAAAGAACTGAAAAGATAGAATTAATGCCTGGTGAGCAAGGACAACTGATAAAAGGAAAAGGTTTATTGAAATCAATTAACGATGATGTCAACTTTCTGTCTTGGAAAACAGGCGAACTAGTATTTCACAATACTAGTATAAAGAAGGTTATTGACGATCTAAATAGGCATTACCATCAAAATATTGAATTGGATGCATCGCTTCGTAAAGAATACACTTTAACAGCCAAATTTAAGCAACAAGACCTAGAAGAGGTACTGACAGAGATGAAATTAGTATTACCCATCCAAATACAAAAAGAACAAAACAGAATAATTATAAGCGCTGAAATTTGATAAAAGTCGTATGTTAACAAAGTTTAAACTACTATTCTTTTTACTACTAATTATTGTCCATCAGATAAAAGCCCAGGATGCTATACTAGATAAAGAGATTATACTTAATAACTTAACTGGTACTATTGAAGAAGTTCTAAGTAAGCTAAGTGAAAAGACAGCTATTAATTTTACTTACAGCAATCAAATTGAAACCAGCAAAGTAGTAACCGTAAAGGGAGGTAAGCAAACGGTAAAATCAATCTTGGATCAGCTATTTACTAATGAGATAGCATACATAGTTGGTAAGAATAGAATCATTCTTAGTCTCAAAACCCGTAAAAAAAAAGATAACAAAAACTTTACAGTAAGTGGTCATATTAGTGATTCAACCAATGGAGAATTTTTAATTGGTGCTACTGTATTTGTAGAAGAATTATCAGATGGAGCAGTGACTAATCTCTATGGATTTTACTCTTTAACACTTCCGACAGGGACTTATACTTTTTTATATACTTTTATCGGATACAAAACCATTAGAAAAAAAATCACTTTAAGTGCTGACTTGAAAGTAGATATAGAGCTTCCTGTTTCTTCAACACAATTAAATGAAATAGAAATTACATCAGGAGCTAAAGAGAGAAATATTCTTTCTAAGGAAATAAGTACCCACAAACTTTCTATTAGAAATATTGAGGCTATGCCCGCTATTGGCGGTAACCCTGATATTATTAAATCAATACAATTGCTGCCTGGCGTTACTACTGTAGGAGAAGGCTCTACAGGTTTTTTTGTAAGGGGAGGTGGCAGAGACCAGAACCTTATTTTATTAGATGAAGCCCCCGTCTACAATCCTTCACATTTACTGGGTCTTTTGTCTGTGTTTAATACTGATGCTATCAAAGACATCACGCTTTATAAAGGAGGTATCCCTGCTCAATATGGAGGCCGTGCCTCTTCTATTTTAGATATAAGAATGAAAGAAGGTAGTACTAAAAAATTAAATGTAAAGGCTGTCCTTGGACCAGTTGGCGGTGCTAAGCTCACTGTAGATGCCCCAATCCGGCAAGGGAAAGGGGCATTTATGCTTTCAGGAAGAAGAACCTATTTTGAACCATTTCTCTGGGCTTTAGGTCGTGTACAACCAACTGCAAAAGGTATAAGGTTATCTTTTTATGATTTTAACGCCAAAGTCAATTACACGCTCGACGATAAAAATAAATTATTTCTCTCAGGGTATTTTGGAAGGGATATCAATAGGTTGCCCATTTTAGATTTTGATATTAGATGGGGAAATCAAACAGGTACCTTGCGTTGGAACCATCTTTTCAATAATAAGCTCTTTTCTAACCTCACCTTAATATATAGTGGCTACAATTATAAGTTGGATATACCTGCAGCGGAAATACCTGTTGGCTGGGAATCTGGTATTAGAGATACCCATATAAAATACGATTTTACCCTCTTTTCGAATCCTTCAACTACTTTCAATTTTGGATTGAACACTATCCATCATCGTTTTGATCCTGGCAGCAACGATGTTGATTCGCAATTCGATATCCCGAATAGCCAAGCCCTAGAGCACGGTTTATTTCTAGGTATAGAAAAAGAAGTAGGCAACTCCCTTTTATTGGAACTAGGGATGCGATGGTCACTATTTCAAAATGTTGGTAAAACGACTTCATTTAGGTTCGATGAAGCTTATTTACCGATTGATACCATTAATTATAGTGCAGGGGAATTGTATAATAGTTTCAATCATTTCGAGCCCAGATTTTCAGCCCGGTATTTAATCGATGACAAACAATCAATCAAAATGAGCTATAACCGCATGGTTCAATACTTACACATGTTAGCTAACTCCTCTTTGTCTTTTACCGCGTTTGATGTTTGGTACCCCAGTGGACCTAATATAGACCCACTTATTGTAGATCAGGTTTCAATCGGATATTTTAGAAACTTTAAGGACAACCAATTTGAAGCGTCAATAGAGGGCTACTACAAAAATAGTAGTAATCAGATTGATTATAAAGACTTTGCCCAAATCACCTTTAACCCGCTATTGGAAGGAGAATTGAGAAGGGGAAAGGGCTGGTCTTACGGACTTGAATTTTTTCTTAAAAAGAAGGCTGGAAAATTTACAGGGTGGTTCAGTTATACTTGGTCTCGTGCTTTTCATCAAATACCTGAGATTAATAATAACAGCCCATTTCCTGCCCTGTATGATCAACCACATAAAATTGCCACAACAGCTTTGTATCCCATTTCAAAGAAGTTCACGCTCAGTGCTAATTGGGTATATAATACTGGTGGAGCCATTACGCTACCAGTTGAAGGGTATGATTACGGTGGATCGGTTATTCCTGTTCCTGTATACAATTCGAGGAATGATTCCAGGTTACCGGATTACCATCGCCTTGACCTATCATTAAAAATCAATCCTTTAAAGAACGAATACAGAAAGGTGAAAATTGAAGGGGTTGTTTCTGTATATAATGTGTATTCACGATTAAATGCCCTTTCCATATTCGTAGGTGACGATTTTTCTTCTGGTTCCGATGAAGTTAGAACAGTGGTCAACAAAGTTACTTTATTGCCGATTATTCCCAGTTTTTCATTATTATTTAAATACTAATAGCCAATGAAAAAAATCAAACTTATTCATTTATCCTTTATTTTCTCATTGTTTTTCTATACAGCTTGTATTGAAGTAATCGAACTCAGCGAACTAGACAGACCAACATCAGCCAGTTTGGTAATTGAAGGGCTAATTACCAATGAGACCAAACCACATGCAGTCTCTCTTTCGAGGACTAAAGTGGCAGATAGTAACTCTACTGGTGAAAAAGTGAGTGGGGCAAAAGTAGAAATTACAGATGGTATAAATGTGTTCAGGCTTAGTGAAATAGATACACTTCCTGGTATTTATGTTACCGAACCAAATGTGACAGGCGAAATAGGAAAAACCTACACCCTTACAGTAGAAGTAGATCAGATTACCTATGCTGCATCTGATGTTATGCAACCAGTTGCTCCTTTCGAACCAGTACAAGCGCTTTTTGAACAGCCAAACCGCTTGGAAAATACTTTAGATAACAATACTGATATATACGATTTAAGATTTCCGCATGTAAGGTATGGTGTTGCAGTTCCATCCCGACAAACACTATTCGCTTTTGATTCTATTGCTAATGGTTTACGGCAAGCTGTATTTTATGAATTCCCCAGAATAGATCCGCAAGGTTTTTTGCTAAACTTTGCAGGTTCTAATCCTATGTTGGTTGTTCAAGCTGGTACTACTATTTTACAGTCAAAGTCTTCCTTATCAGCCCCTCATTACGAATTTGTAAGAGCTGTTTATTCAGAAACCCGGTTTAGAGGAGCACTTTTTGACAATATACCCGGTAATGCCCCTACCAACGTAAGCAATGGAGGAAAAGGATTCTTCGGTGCCTCAGCCGTTATTAGCCGTACCTTTACAGTTACTGAAGCAAATTTAGATGTAGACCAATAATGAAAGATTAGCATGTTTTAACTTGAATTGATTGCCTTTGATTTCGAAAAATGATGATATACCAAATTGGGACGTTGGATAATGTTTCTGAGAAAAACATAGCTAAGAAAATCTTACATTTCTTATATAATAGGTCTTTGAAAATCAACCAAAATGAAATTCTTTGTTTTCTCTTTTAATACTATTTCCCATTTGGTAAATATCCTTTACAAAAGTTCCATATATTTAAGCTTATTCCTACCAAATAAAATCGGAAAATACATTTGAGAAACTTTTGCCGGATTAACCGTAAACTTTCCTTTGAATCGGGTTTGTAGGGTCACATCAAATTCATATTTACCTTCACTTAATTTCTCACAATAGATAATCAAACGATCAGGATAGTATTCTCTATGCGTCTCCCTGTATATTGATCGAATATGGGTATTATCAAAAAAACATCCAGCTGGTATAGGAATTTCAATCATTACATATTCTGCACTTTGTTTTACATGGACTTTAGTTTTGAGATGGAGTAATTCACCACGTTTGGCAGCAATATGTTCACTGCTATCTTTAGCAAAATGGGTTTTAACTTCAAAATAGGTTTCTAACGGCTGGGGTTCTTGATTAAATACTTCTTGAAATAAGCTAAGATATACTATATCATTTCCTTGTTTCTTAATGGTAATATTTCCTCCATTGTAAGACAATGCTTTGCTAAATGGGAAATCAGTAATTTCTCCAGTTAAGCCAGCTTCAAATAGCAAGGCATCTTTTTTCTTTGATTTTTGAAATTGCTTTTGGTAAAAAGGGAGTATCGTTCCTAGCACTTTTATAGATTCATAGGTATTACGCCAATGCCCTTGGTCTTTTCTTTCCAACAGGTATCGCACAATGCCTTCCCTCTCTTTTACAAATTCAGGCTCATCTGCAATTAATTGAAAAACCAACAAACTAGTTTGAATGGCATTTTGGGTAACGTACCAGCCTTCTTTTCCCCAATAAGGATTCCCTTTGAGTGTTTTTTTCATCGTATTCTTTAAAGTATCCAAATTGTACGATTGGCTCAATTTCTTTTTGAAAAGTTGCAAACGCAGATAGGCTGAAAAGTTGAGCAAGGTATCTTTCTCTAGCTGTACTAACATACCTTCATAAGGCAAATTCTCTCCAAATGCATAAAGGGTTTCCAAAATACTTAACTGATCCTCATTGCCAACAACATCGGTAAATTCTTTTAAATAATCTATGGTTTCTGAAAGCATTGATTTATCCAACTCACTCAATTGTATTGCTTTCCATAAGGCATTGGCTACATGGTTAGTCATCCAAACATTGGTTGGTGAACTCGCCCACCAACCCCAACTTCCATCCTCTTTCCTATTCTTAAACAACTTTTTAAGAATCCTTTTAATCTCTTTGGAAGTATTAGATGGAATATTAAGTAAGCTATCTACTTCTTGCTTATATAAGTTTGCCAAGAGTTTTGAAGCAAGCTGTTCGTTACATTCAAAATTATAGTTTCTCACATGATTGATTTCTTCATAAAGAGCCTCAATCATGCTATTTTTTGCTGTCGCTTTTATTTCTCCTATTTCAAAACTATCTGCAGGAATGGTTAGAGTGGTATCACCTGAAAGCACCCAAAAGCCTCCTTTTACTTCGTTTGTTCCTTTTGGTAAAATAGGGATTTGCCTTTTTTCTCCATCAAAGAACTTTTGCGTTGTTTCTATTCCATATATTATATCAAGAGTATCTATAACCGGGTGCGAAAACCGCACACTATCTGATTTTGCGCCAAAAAAGGTATCATCTGCTGTATATTTTTCCGCATCCTGCCACTTGAAATAGCTACTGGCGGTTACAGTATCACTTGTATTATTTACCAGGCTACCCTTTAGTAAAACTGTATCTTTTTCTAATAGAAATTGGGGAACAAACAGTTGTGCATTTACCGGATTATATGAAGGGATAAATGTGCTGATTGAGCCTGTTTTCTTTCCCGGGCCTGATGCCAATACATGGGTTTCCCAACCGGTAATATCATCCGGCAATTTTGCTTGAAACTTTGCTTCTCCCCTATCATCCGTTACTAAGTCAGGAACCCAAAAGGCTTCATCGGAGAAATTATCGCGTATACTGTTTTCTTTGTTCCTTTTTGCCATACTCAAATCACTTTCTGATAATAGCATGTTCTGTTCTTCAATAGGTGCTTTTTTATCTCCAGTTGTGATGAGAATTGCTCCATTCTGTGCTTGTACTCCATAAATGCTGGCAGCAGCTTCTCCTTCTAACACATTAATTGATTGTATGAACCCGGGATCTAAATCTTCTATTCCCCCTTCAAAAGGAATACCATCAATAATAATGAGGGCTTTATCGGCAGAGACAGTACTATTCCCACGAATCCTTATTATAGGATTCTCTCCTGCAGCCCCACTGCTAATGCCCACCCCAGACACTCTCCCTTGAAGCCCGTAGCCAACTACTATGAGTTCTTCCAATTTTTGTACATCTTCTTCCATACTCAGACTTAGATTTCTTTCGCTACCTAATTTTATATCTTTTGATACAAACCCAATGTAACTAATTTTTAATTCAGCTCCTTGTGGAGCAAAAATGCTAAACTCTCCGTCCAAGTTGGTTACTGTACCTTGTGATGTACCTATTACTATAATAGATACCCCAGGTAGTGGTTCATCATCTGCTTCTGCATACACAACTCCTGAATAGGCCTTATAATTTCCGGGAAGATCATTTTTCAAACCACTATCGTATAGATTATTTACAGTAACTACCGAAGCACTCATCATTTCTCTTTTTACCTGTTCACCATAGCTTACAACCGTAATTTCATCCAATAAAATACTTTTTGGTTCAAGTGTAATTTCCCACAACGAATCTAACCTTTCAGGAACAGCAATTAAGGTATCTAACCCTTGAAAAAATATTTGTAGGGTATCGCTTCTACGGGCTTTTAAAGCAAAAGTACCGTCTTGTGCCGATAGGGTTTTTACTTTGTTATCTGTGTTTTCTACAAAAGCACTCTGAAATAAATTTCCATAGATATTCTTTAATCTACCTGCAATAACTGTAGTATCTAAGCTGTCGCTTAGGTTTGGATGTGATGTATAAAGCTTATCGGGAGTAATTTTTCGATAATTGTACCCTCCTGTTTTAATGCAAACCGAATCAAGGTGATAGGCAAAACCAGCTTCTAATAGAAAGCTTACTGTATAGCATCCTTCGGGAATGCCTTCTATAAGACTTTTTTTAGGATTAAAAGCTTTTACCAGGCGTTTTT
>JBCDJE010000015.1:0-16201 GCA_038748185.1 Bacteroidota bacterium | reverse complement strand
TAGTATTGATTATTATATGGGAATTTTTCAAAGAAAACCCAGATATACAAAAAATAGGGGTAGTTATTGGGTTAATGGTTTTATTATTTCTGCTACAGCTTTTTGTAGCTCAAAAAGCTACGTTAAGTTCAAGTATTACCACCTTTAGGATTAGCTCCCGGATGCGCCTGGCCTTAGGTAATAAATTACAAAAATTATCACTAGGCTATTACAAAAAGCGTGATCCAAGTGATTTAGCTTCGGTTGTACTACAAGATGTAACCAATTTTGAAAACATCTTTGGTCATAGTATTGCTAATCTGGCAAATGCTATATTTGGTACTATAGCACTTTCTATTTTTCTATTAAGTCTTAACTTTCAACTAGGCTTAACCTTAATCGCTGCTATATTTGTAGCCCTTCCTCTCGTTAGATTAGCCCAGTATTTGGTTCAAAAATATGGACAAAAACAAATCGCTTCTAGAAATGCTACAGGTGCACGTTTCCTGGAATATGTACAAGGTATTCGACACATTAAATCTTTTGGAATGACAGGTGAACGGTTTCAATCTTTAACAACAGCTCTCTCCAACTTGCGGAAAGAAAGTATTAAAGTAGAAGCCATACCAGGGCCAGTAGTTCTTATTGCCGGGATTGTATTCGAACTCTTTTTTATTTTAATGATATGGGTAGCCTTATATTTAATGGCTGGAGGAAAATTAAGTACACCTATATTTATTGCTTTTCTAATCGTTGGGTACAGGCTCTATGAACCTATGAAAATACTCATGGTAGAATATCCTATTTTAAGCTATATGAATATAAGCTTAGAGCGTGTGCTTCAAGTGCTTAACGCTAAGAAACAAGATGTAGGGCAAAACCTTCTCCCCACAAAATATAATATTTGTTTTAATCAGGTGAGTTTTGGCTATACTACAGAAAAATGGGTGCTGGAACAAATATCTTTTGAAGCGCCAGAAAAAACAATGACTGCCCTTGTTGGTGCTTCTGGTACAGGTAAAACTACTATTACCTCCCTTATTGCCCGGTTTTGGGATATTCAACAGGGGAAAATCACTATTGGCGGGATAGACCTTAAGGATATGGCTCCAGCAAAGATTTACGATTTAATTAGTGAGGTATTTCAAGAGGTTTACCTGTTTGATGATAGTATTTACAACAATATAAAAGTAGGGAAGCCTGATGCTACTGAGAAAGAAGTACAAGAAGCTGCTCAAAAAGCACAGGTACTGGAGTTTTCAAAAAAATTGCCAGAAGGGTTGTATACCAAAGTGGGAGAAGGAGGTAGCAAACTTTCGGGAGGGCAAAAACAACGGGTAAGTATTGCTAGAGCTTTATTAAAAGATGCTCCTATTGTCTTGTTAGACGAAGCTACAGCTTCCTTAGATCCAGAAAATGAACTATACATTCAACAGGCTATTCAAGCCTTGGTAAAAGATAAGTTAGTAGTTGTCATTGCACACAAATTAGCCACTATTCAACAAGCTGATCAGATATTGGTACTGCATGAAGGGAAAATTGCAGAAAGAGGGAAGCATCAGGATTTATTACATAAGAATGGCTTATACACAAAAATGTGGGTTACCCAGCATAGGGCTAGTGGTTGGAAGTTAAATAGTAACTTAAAAACAGTATGAGATAATGAATGAGTAGTATTAATAAAGTACCCATTTAAAGATATGATACTATCTAAAAATATAATATCGTTAGTTTTATTTTCCATAATTTTTGGATTAATGGTTGGCATAACCTTAAAAATGTTAGTGCCATATATGAGTTCTTCAATGAATAGCAAGCTACTAATGTGGCTATCTTGGGGGGCAGTTTTATTATTTTTGCCCTCTTTTTTAATTTATAACTTAACTGGAAAAGCGTTTACAGCTTTTTTTATTCAAGGTGTAGTTGGAATAACAGCCGGCATCATGTCTGGTTATTTCTGGGATAGTGTGCTATCATGTCTATTGGTAGGTGTAATAGCATTTTTCTTTTTAGCATTAATTTCTATTTGGTTTACACAACCATCTATTAGGATTTATCTAGCTTCTATGGGAATTGCCATTTGTATTTTCTTAATTAATATTTTTAGTCATGATCTCGGGGAGCGGCCAAACTCATTCTTTATACAGCTATTCATAGGCACATTGGTGGTTTCAATTAGTATTTCTTATTTATCTCAATGGCTGGTTTTCATGATAAATCAAATAAGTGGTTCCTAAATAATTTGAAAAACTATTAGATAGTAGTCTGTATAGGCTATCACTATATGTTAGTAAAAGATTTTTTTAACCTAAAAACTATTTTCATTAACCTCAAAACGAATTATTATGGTAGATCAATGGATTTTTAAACTTTGCTATATGGCAATTATGGTGGTTACATCTGTTATTCGTTGGCCACATCAGAAGCGAAATAAGAATAACCAGATTGCAAATGATCAAAAAAGCTCCTTGGAAAAAAGTTTATTATTTGCCGTGTCTCTGGGAATGATGTTACTCCCTTTGTTATATATTTTTTCGCCCATACTGGTTTTTGCAGATTATAGTTTACCCATTTGGGCACAAGCAATGGGAATACTTTTATCAATTCCATCTCTTTGGTTATTTTATCGATCTCATAAAGATTTAGGGCAAAATTGGTCAGTTTCTCTCGAGGTTAGGGAAGGGCATACACTTGTTACAGCAGGTATTTACAAATATGTACGTCACCCCATGTATACTGCTATTTGGTTATGGGTATTTGCACAACCGTTTCTACTGACCAATTTCATTGCAGGTTTATCAGGTATCATCACCTTTGGCTTACTCTATTTCTTTCGAGTAAATAGTGAAGAACAAATGATGCTTAAGCAATTTGGCGAACAATACAAAAACTATATGCAACAAACCAACCGACTCATTCCAAAAATTTAAAAAACAAATGAAACTAGAAATAAACAATCTTTCAAAAACTTATTCTAATGGTGTACAAGCCTTAAAAAATGTAAGTCTCACTATTGGCAAGGGTATGTTTGGCTTACTTGGACAAAACGGAGCAGGTAAATCTACATTAATGCGTACTATCGCCACGTTACAAGATGCTGATATGGGAAGTATTTCTTTCAATGGGATTGATGTGTTTAAACAACCTCACGAATTGCGTAAAGTATTGGGTTACCTACCACAAGAATTTGGAATTTACCCCAATGTTTCTGCTGAGGAGTTACTTCTGCATATTGCCGAAATGAAGGGAATTAACAATAAGCAAGAGCGTAAAATACAAGTAAGTGAGCTCTTACAAAAAGTAAACTTATATGAGGTGAGGAAAAAGAAATTAGAAAGTTACTCTGGAGGGATGAAACAGCGTTTCGGAATCGCGCAAGCTTTGTTAGGGAATCCTCAACTTATTATTGTAGATGAACCAACTGCAGGATTAGATCCTATGGAGCGCAATCGCTTTTATAGCTTATTAGCAGAATTAGGTGAAAACACAGTAGTAATTCTATCCACACATATTGTAGAAGATGTAAGTACGCTTTGTAATGAGATGGCAATTATTGGTAATGGAGAAGTCTTGCTCACAGGGCAACCCAATAACATTGAATCCGGTTTGCAAGGAAAAGTATTTGAGGTACCTGTAGATAAGTCAGAAGTTCCTTATTTTCAAGAGAAATATCGGGTAATTTCTCAGAGATTCTATCTGGGCAAAATGATGATTACCATTGTAGCTGATGAACAACCAGAGGGTAGGTTTTCTGGGAAAATACCCAACCTCGAAGATGCCTATTTTAATGTATTATCTCAACAACAAAAACCTGTTTTAACATGATCGCTTCTATTATAAAATTTGAACTTAGAAATAGGTACAGCCAGTGGATTACGACATTATTATATGGCTTACTCATTTTCCAGGGAATCTGGTACACCAAAGGCGCTTTTGATTACTATGTAAATGAGGGGATGTTAATGAATTCTCCAGCAATCTTCTATAAGAATTTGGCAGGTGGAGGTATCTTGATGATCATAATAGTTGCAGTAATCACCGGTCCTGTACTTTACAAAGAAAAATCTTACAAGACTGGACAATGGATGTTTACCAATCCGCTTAATGAAAAGCTATTTTTTGTAGGGAAATTCTTATCGGCATTTTTGATTAATGTTTTGATTGCCTTTGGTTATGTAATCGGAATGCTATTAGTGCCTTATGCAGGAATTGGAGAAGCCCATCAATTTAGGGATGCGCCTATTGGGCAATTGCTGCAGGGCTTTTTTGTAATACTCGTGCCCAATTTGTTGCTGCTTACTTCTCTCATTTTTTCAGCAATAGTTCTCTCTAAAAAAACGACAGCTGGTTACCTAGCCGTTTTAGTTACAGTTGTTTCGTTTTTAGTGATGCAAACTACTGCCGAAACGTCAGGACATACTCCTCTATTATTATTAGTAGACCCTTTTGGCTATGTAACTACTGATTATACTATTTCTCTCCTTTCAACCGATGAAAAAAATCATGGATATATTTCTATGGAAGGATATTTACTAGCAAACCGGCTCATTTGGATCTTTTTGAGCATCACATTGGCAGCGATAGCCTATTTAAAATTTAATTTCAAATATTTTTTGAAAGATTCAGAAGGCAAGAAACAGATAAATTCTTCTACTGATAAAATAGGTAGTAAAGATACTTTACGTATTAGTAAACCAGTCTTGAGTTTCTCACAACTCGATTTTATCAAAAAAGCCTTTTCGTTAACAGCTTTGGAGTTTAAAAATGTAGTTAGACCTACTAGTTTTAGAATCATCTTGGGTATTATTCTCCTGATGGCGACTTTGCAGAACTTATTATGGAATGCGTCTGTTTATATAGGTCCCACACAGCCACTCACCTTTGTAATGACCAATTTTCGCTTAGCTTTTGGCGTATTTATTATGATTCTCTTAATGGTTTGGGCAGGAGAGCTTTTTTTTAAAGACAGAACTGTAAAAATTTGGCAAATTTCCGATGCACTACCCGTTCCTTTATGGGTAGTCGCATTTTCTCGCTTTTTAGCAATGGCAGGGGTAGCTTTTGTATTAGCATTTTCATTTCTAATAATAGGTGTTGTATTTCAAGTACTCAATGGAGGATTTCGGCTTATTGATTGGAACTTATACTTATATGACCTATTGGGATATAACTGGGGATGGCTGACGTATGTACTTCAAATTGCGCTAGTATTTTTTATTGCCGGGTTTACGGGAAGTCGTTTCTTGACCCATATTGCTAGTGTAGGTATTTTGTTTATTACCATTATGGCATTTGAACTTGGGTTGGCAGAACAAACGATTTTTGCCTATGGTGCGGTGCCAGGATTAGAAGATTATTCCGAAATGAGCGGTTATGGTATTTGGCAACAAGCAGCTATTTGGTATTTCTTGATGTGGGTTTTGCTCGCAGGAGCTTTTATTTTATTAGGCATCTTATTTTGGCATCGAGGTACAAGCCGAAATTTTCTATCTAAATTTTCTTTTTCAAATCATCAACTAGCTTGGAGCGGAAAGATAGTAATACTAGTTTTTATTGCTGCCTTTTTTACTTTGCGGTTTTTTATTATCGATCAGGTAAATAGTACAGGAAATTTCACCCTCAGCTCAGTAGAAGAAGCGGAAGATGCACATTATGAAAAAAAGTATAGTTACATTAAAAAAATTACCCAACCAAAGTACCAACATGTCGATTTAACATTTGATTTCTTCCCAGAAGAACGAAAGGCTGAGTATAAAGCAAAAATTACTTTAAAAAATACGAGCGGAAAAAGTATAGACAGTTTGTACTTAAATTTTGAAGATTTTATTCAACTCAATACATTGGCATTTAATAACCACAATTTGAACAAAGCTTGGGAAGATAAAAATCAGAAAATAGCTGCCTATTCACTTACTCCACCATTAGGCGAAAGTGAGGTGGGTACTTTGGTAATTAAAGCTACCAAACAATATATTGGTTTTACACAAAGTGGTGCATCTCCCCAGCCGGATCTCATGTTTAACGGTTCTTTTGGAAATATCAGAGAGTTTCTTCCGATTGTTGGATATGACAATAAGCGGACTTTGAAAGAAAATAGACAGCGAATAGCGAATGGACTACCAAAAATCTCCTCACGTATGGCAGCTATTAACGACTCAAGGGCTATACGAGAAGATAGCTTTGCACCTGATGCTCTATGGGTTTCTGGAACAATTCAGATTAGTACCAGTGAAGGCCAAGTCGCTTTTGCTCCCGGATATCTAAATAGAGAGTGGCAAGAAAATAATAGAAATTATTATTTGTATGAAGTGAAAAATCCTTCTCCTTTTAATTGGTACCTTGGGTCTGCTGAATACAACAAAGCAGAAAGTGAAGTCAATGGCGTTGACTTTACAATATTGCATGATAAGAAGCATCATTTTAATTTAGCTATTTACGAGGAGGCAGCTAAAAAATCATTGTTGTATATTGAAAAAAACTGGGGAAAATTCCCTCATTCAGATATACGTATTGCTGAAATTCCATACTACCAAGAGGCATTTTACAGCTTTCCCAATACGATCGCTATTTCCGAAAAAGAAGGCTGGTATGCTGATGTTTCTGGTTTAGAAGAAAAAGCCTATATTTATCAGACTGTGGCAACACAACTGGTGAAGCAGTGGTTATACAGCAATCTTTCCATTGCCAATGTACAAGGAGCTGACATGTTGAAAGTAGCTCTACCCGAAGCATTAGGTTTACAAGTTGTTCACAATATACTGGGCGATGATGCAGTCATTTTACTTGTGAAAAAGAAAAATGACTCTTATGCGAAAGAACGGCATAATGAGCCTAACCAAGAACCTCCTTTACTTTATGCAGACGGTATAGATTATTTGGAAATAAACAAAGGAGCGATTGCTTTATTTAAGGTTTCAGAAGAAATGGGCTTTACTGCATTTAATAAAAAAATAAAACACTGGATAGAAGAGGCTAATACCGGTCCGGTAATTTTTTCTGAATTGTATAGCCTTTTACAACCTAAGAATCAAGAAGTTTTTGTCAGTTTAGACTGACAACTTTTTATATGTCAAAAAATAGTCTTTCTTATATTTATTGAAGCAGGTGCATATGTTCACCTGCTTCTGTCATTTGCATTTTTTGAATAGTTTCTTAGTTCATGAAAGCTGATTTTCACAAATCTTTTTTAGTTGCTTATGTTTACATTAAACTAGATACTTCCTGCTAATTCTTTATGTACTATGTGCTTTATTTTATAATCAAATATGTACCATGTAAATAAGGCAAGGGTAATAATGAAAAATGTTATGCAAATGATCACTGCGATAGATACATTGTATCTAGCTATTAAAAAATAATACATAAAACTAATCATAACAGCGCATACAGTCCAATTCACGTATTTCCAAGTACCCATACGCTGCACTTTTTTCTGTTTTTCACTTTTCACTTTCCTTTTTAGGCTGATCCAAATCCCGGTTAATACGAGTCCTGAAATGCCTAAACCTGCAAAAAACCAAATAATCTTAGTAATTAATCCTCCCCAATATCCAAAATGTAAAGGGTCTGCAATATCATTCAGCCAAGTTATTGTATTTGATTCTTTTGCCTTTTGGACTTTGATTACTTCATAGGTAATTGGATGTATATATACTCTGTTAGCCCTATTCCTAACTAACGGTATGTCACTAATACCTGTAAGATAAATAGGGGTATTTACATTTAAGGGAGGTAAAATATCTTTTACAGATAAATTAGGAATATGAGATTTAGCAATATGTACAGCTTTGGTATAATTTATAGTATAAGCCAGATTTTTGAAATGAGTGGTATCTATGGGTGTTTCTAGTTTTGGGGTTGAAGTATTGGCTATCTCTGAAATGGAAGCGGTATTAGTCCTTTCCAGAAAATACCATATCCCTGTTATAGAAAATAAAATAGTAAACGGTACAGACCAGACTCCCACTAATCGATGAATACTACGAAATAAGACTACCTTTCCTTTTCCAAGTTTTAATTCGAATAATTTACGATACCATTTTTTATAGAAAAGTAAGGCAGTACCTAAAGAAATGAACAATAAAAATCCGAATATAAGAACCGTAAAATGTCCTATTTGAAAGGGTATGAAAAGGAAATAATGCAAGTCTCTAAAAAATCGTTGAAAAGTGAGGGCTGTTTTTCCTTGTACTTCTCCTGTGTAAGGGTTAACAAATAAATACCAACGCCGTTCTTTTGTTTTTAAATAGACTATATCACATAGGTAAGGTGCTGAAGCACCGGTCCAAAATTCTAAAGTTCCTTCGGGATAAGCTTGTTTAATATTTTTGACAATGATGTTTTTTTCAACATGTTCTTCTGACGGGGTTACCCTTATTGCTGGATTGAATAACCAATCCATTTCATGGCTTAAGGTAGCTAAAGTACCAGAAAAGCATACTATAAAAAATAGTATGCTTAACTTAATTCCAATCCAACTATGGATACGAAAGAATATCTTTTTATTAAGTTTCATTTTATCTTCTGTTTTAAAATAGCTACCTCACAAAGGTATTGAGGTGATGGATAGATGCAAAAGAGTTTGTTCAACTAAAAGGTATAAGCAACGCTTAGTAAATAATTTCTTGGTGCACCAGGAAATAGTCTTACGAAACTGTATCCTCCTACCCAGTGTGTTTCATCAAATACGTTGTTTAATGTAAAAGCCACCTTTACCTTATTTATCTTGTAAGATGCACCAATATCCCAAACAGTATAACTTGGCAATTGAAGCTCTCTTTCAAAGGTATTGCGTTCAGAGACGAAATTAGCACCAATATTGAAGTTTAGACCACTGTTGTTTAAAGCATAATTAGCAAAGAACCCTCCTGAATGTTGTGGAGCATTCTCTTTACGTTCGCCAACTAGTTCTATCTCGTCACTTTCTGTTATAGTAGCATTATTGTATGCATAGTTGGCAGTGATACTCAAATTTTCCCCAATTCTACCATTAATATCAAACTCTATACCCTGAGACTCTTCTCCTCCTCTTTGAGTTCGTAAACCAGTATTTGGGTCATTAATTATAATATTTTTATTCTCAATAGAGTAAAGAGCCATATTGACTGAGAGACGATTTCTAAAGAAAGTACCCTTTGCACCAATTTCATACATAATCCCAGTCTGTGGATCAAATGGACCACCAACTGCTTCTACTAAATCTGCTGGATCTTGAGGTTGAAAACTTTCAGTATAGGTACCGTATAAGTTGATTGCTTCATTTAGGCTATAAACAATACCTAAGCGTGGAAGTAATTTTTGTTGATCTCTGGTTTCTTCATCAGTTTGTTCATAGTTTATTACATCATTATAAAATTCTTGACGCAAACCAAGTAATAATTGAAACTTATTCCATTTAATTTGATCTTGTATGTATATACCACTGGTATAGAATCTGGTAGCAGCAAGCTCAGCCCTACCTAATATGTAATCACTAGGATATCCCAAAGTGTAATTTGGATTTTCTAAATTGAAATGAGGTATGTTTGGTCTGGGATTTCCATTTTCAAAAATATAATCCTGCGGGTTTGCCGGATCATAAGTAGCGAGACCACCGTCCACAGTTCTGTAAATTGCCCCACTACTTGTAAATATACTTCCACCACCTACAGGCCTTACGTTCTGGATAAAATCATAGCCTATCAGTAATTTATGTTTTATCGCACCAGTAGATACATCCCAAACAAAGTAAGTAGTTACGTTATCAGAAATTCGTTTTTGTTCTCTCGCCGATATCCGCATGCCCATCAATGTAGGAATTTGTTCTCCTATGCTATCTACAGCAAATCGATTGGAAGTCCGATGTTCAAACAAATCTTCTTCGAATGCGTAACGCATATATGAGGCATTGAAAGAAAAGTTATCAGTAAATTGATGATTTATGGATAATGTACTATAAGCTACATCTGTCTGGTGATAATCGTTGGCCGCACCAATAGCAAAGTTAATAGGGGTTGATGTAAGGTCAGTACCGGCTGAGGCACCAAAAATCGGCTGCCCGCGGTCGAGTTTCCCATCAAAGTTTGTGATCACTAAATCAAAATTTATACGCGTTTTATCTGTTGGCAGAAATGAGATGGAAGGAGCTACCATAAGTGATCTGAATTCTTGCAAATCGCGGAAGTCGTCCGAATTTTCATAAGCTAAATTCAGACGGTATAACAATGTTTTTTCCTTGTTCAGTGGTCCAGTAAAATCCACTGTTGATCGTAGCGTATTGAAACTTCCTGTAGTAAATGAAAGAGCTTTCCGTTCAACATCCAGTGGTTTTTTAGTTACTCGATTCATTGTTCCACCAGGAGATGCATTTCCAAACATTGCAGATGCAGGACCTTTTATAATTTCAATACGCTCTAAATTAGCTGTCAAAATTTGGGGGCCAAATAGACCAATAACTCGCAAACCATTAATCAACTCTTGTTGAGAACGAAAACCGCGAATTGTATAATCGTTATAGTAGGAAAATTGGTTGATACCACTAATGTTTTCTACTACATCATTTACGCGATAGGCTTGTCGGTCTGCCATTACTTCTTTCGTTACATAGCTAATAGCTTGTGGTATATCTTTAAGTTTAGTTGCCGTTTTTGTTGCCGCAAAGGAAATATCATTATCATAACTTGTTGCAGTTCTTCCAGTAATTTCTACTGATTGTAAAGCTAACTCAGAGACGGCTAATTTAAAGTTGATTTCTAAATTTTGTCCTGCTGAAATATTTACCAACCTACTTTCGGCTACATAGCCTACAGAAGAAACCCCGATTGAGTATTGTCCGGGCTTTAAATTTTCAATCTTGTAAATACCTTCTTGATCAGAGGCAGTCCCTATTGTGGTACCTTCTATACCAATGTTAACAAGCTCCATAGGTTCCCCACCAGTATTGGTAATTTTTCCGTAAATAGAACCTGTTTGCGCTATTGATGTCTGTACTATTACAAAAAATAACAGTACATTAAGTAAGTAAAATTGCTGCATCATAATTTAATTTTAATTAAGACTAATTCTAAATAATAGTAAATTTCAATACTATCCCTTTTATTTACAATAGCTACAACTAGTGAAAAACTACTTTATAGAAGTGCCTGTTTTATTATATTTTAGAATTTATAAGTGTACTTTCTGGTTGCTTTAGGGTTTTTCTAGTAGGAAGTTTTGTACTTGCTTTTTTCTTTCGCCCCCACCAAATATAAAACCCTGTAATAGGCAAACTAGCTGCTACTAAGCTGACCAAAAATGCCAGAATCTTACCAAATATTCCTCCAATAGCCCCCACATGAATATCGTAATTCATTCGAATGACTTTATCAGCTAGGCTTGCTTCTGTATATTTTCCATAAATACTCCCCGGACTAATTTCTTCTAAATTATGTTGGTCGAAAAAACGATAATCTGAATTGTAATAAACGCCTTTCTCATTTGAAATTTCTACATAAATCGCTGAAGAATCAGTGGCAGGGTAGTGGAATTCAAAACTTTCGTAATTAGGATACTGTTTAGCCAATTTTGGAAATAATCTATCGATAGGTTGAAGATTTTCATCATGACTGAAAGAGTTAGAAGTCTCAATATTAGCAGGGATGATAAATTGGGGTGCTTTTTCACCGCCCCAAGCTTTGTAGGTAACAAAGTAAATCCAATTAAATGCCATAATTAATCCCGAGAATGCTAAAACCAAGACAAATAATGAAATATAAAAACCCACTATACTATGAAGATCAAAATTCTTCCGTCTCCATCTTGTACTTGTTTTCCAATCAAAGGTAAATCTTTGCTTACGATTCTTCTTGTTTTTAGGCCACCATAATATGATCCCACTTATGAGCATAATAACAAAGATCATTGTTCCGTAAGCAGTTATTTGTGAACCAAAAGCTTTTGGTAGCCATAGATATAAGTGTCCTCTTAAAATAAACCAGAAAAAACCTGCTCGATGATTCTTAACGGCTAATACTTTTCCGCTATACGGATTTAAGTAAACTGATTGGTAAAACTCGGGCTCAGCTTCGTAAAAGATAACCTCTAAAGCGTCTGTTTTATGTCCGTATGCTGTACCGTGTATTTGTTTATTGGGCAAAACTTCTAGTGCAATTTCTTTTGCCTTACTAGGAGTAATAAAAGGCCTATTTTCACTTTTTATAATTCTTTTCTCCTCAAAAATAGCTAATATTTCTTCTTGAAATACCCAAAAACAACCTGTAATGGCAACTATGAAAACTATTAACCCAGAGATTAACCCTAAGTATAAGTGTATTTTACCTATGATCTTTTTTAGTTTTTTGTTTGCCATATATTTTCTTGAAGCCAAAAATTTAAAGAGTTAGTATTCAAATACTGCCTAGTAAAAACTTACCAGGCAGAATGAGAAAAGATTTAATCTTTAGATAAACTAAGAATTGCTTTAGCGTAATTGCCTTTTATAATAGCACCTTCAGTAGCTGTACCAGTTTCAGTATCTATCACATAAATGCCTGCATAAGAGCTATTATTTACACCTAAATACAGTTTAGCGTCTTTGATGTGATAAGCACTACTCCAGCCTCCTCCACTTTTAGGCACATTGGATAACAAAGTAAAGGTTTCATTGTATAAATCAATGATGCCTGTTTCTAGCAAGGGTTGCTGTGAAGTAGGCCTGTATGTAGCCCATAAATAATCTGCGTTTGTTTCATCTTCCTTCAATACTCTAACTACTGCTTTTCCATTTCCTACATAGAACATATCATTAATTTTATACCCATCACTTAGCGCTTCAAAATCAATATGATAGGAAGGATCAAATTCTGTTTCGTTGTTCTTAATTTTTAATATGCCTGAGTTAGTTGCAGGTGCGGGAGCATATCCGCAAGCCAAAGATGATGGAGAAAATGTGTAGATGTCACCATTTTCATCAATTTCCAAGGCATTAGTCGTATAATATCTGCCAATATTTGGTGCTCTGTCATCTGTAATTATTTTCTCAAATTCAAGACTTGGATAGCTAAATACTGCAATCTTTGCTTCATTGGCACTGGGTGTTGAAAAATTACCATTTGCAGCAACCATATAGTAAGCAGCAAATAGTTTTGAGCCTCTTACTTTCAAATCAACCGGAAAGGCCATTAGGCTATCTGCCGCGCTATTTCCAAAATCTACTGAAACTGTGGTTTCAATACTCATAGTATTGGTGTTAATCTTATAAATTTTCTTTTCAGATAGACCTGATCTGGCAGATCCCATCAATAGCATTGTTCCTTCATCCACTACATCAAAAGCATAAACATCTAAGTCTGTGAAAAAACTTTCACCTTTTACTAATTCGTCGCCAATTAGCTCGTAACTGGTAAATTCTGGAGCGGCGGTATACCCTGCAGTAAATATTTGATCAACTCCTTGTATAAAAGACATCCATGCGGGTTGTTCAAAACCATTATTTACAGGAGAAATTGAACCTGAGTCAAGCGATGAAGTAATACTCAATACATCCACCGCAGGGTCTGTAGCTGCCTCAATGCCTAAGAAAAAGAAATCTTTTACTTCTGGCTCAGGATTCTCAGGAGGATCAATTGGATTAATCGGATCTTCGGAATCCGAGCAGCTAAAGGCTATAAGTGTTATCAAAATTACTGCGAATTGCTTAATTAGGTTTGTAGTTAATTTACGCATCATGTAAAAAATTAATTAATAAAATATCGAAATTTGAAATTGAAAGTTCTTCCAGGGCGAAGCTGCTGGAAATTATCATAAACTTTAGCATCCCATAAATTTGAGATGCCCAAAGCACCATTGTATTTTTCATTATCTAAACTGTAGACAAATTCCAGATTAGTAGTCCACTGCTCTGGTACAATCCCTTTATCTTTACTTGCCAAGTTTTCCCATCTATAGAAAAAGCTATGAACATAATTTTCAGTAGCGGAAATCGAAAAGCTATCTTGTGCTCTTAAAAAATCTTGCTTTCTATAAGAAACTGTAAAGTTTCCAAAAAGATGTGGTACATTAGGAAGACGTATTTTATAGAGTGTGTTTTCCACACCTACTTCACCGTTTCTCCATTTGTTGTTATCTCTCAAATCGAGATAGGTACCGTTTAATGTAAAGATGAATTTTTGCATAAAACTGAAACTGGTTGCTAAGTCAATGCCTTTAGAAAGCACTTTCCCATTATTAATATGAAATACCTTTATGCCTTGTACTTGAGGAATAATAAAATCTTCAGCATCTCTCAAAAAGCTGTTTATAGAAAAGATGATTGGATGAATAACAGAACGATTATTAAAAATGAAACCGACATTGTAATTATTGCTTGTTTCAGGTTGTAATGAAGGGTTAGGTGTGAAATTTAACCCATCACCAAATAATTCTATTACTTCAGGAAATCTCGTAGCATTTTCATAAGAAGCTTTGATTTGTAACTTCTCAAATTGATAGGTGCTTGAAACACCAATACCAATATTTTCTCTTGTGTTTTCGAAAGGACTTAGCTCGTTACCTTGATAGTTAGTTTCAAGCGATTGAATTTTGTAATTGTATAGTTTTGTGAAGAAAGTATTTTTTAACCGCTTATTAAAGAAGCTATTGGTATAACTAGCTCCAAAAACTTGTTTGGTTACCTCATTTGGGTTGCTGAACTGTGTATTATTTTGTGCTTTATAAGCATCTTCACCTTGTAGCTTTAAATGATTTAGACTGTAATTTATAGCTAGGTTATGGTTATCAAAAATTTCATATTCTGCATTAACATTACCAAGATAATTATCTGTCTCAAGCGTTAGTAATGTTTTTCTATTCTCAATTTCACCGCTTGAAAGATCGGTTCGTAAGCTTTTATTTCCAAACCAATCGTATCTATAACTACTTGTATCTTTAGATATATTTTCAGAAAACGCGCTTACAAAGTAGGTATTTATATTCAGCTTATTTCTAAGAAGTCCTGTTTTACTGTAAGTAAAGTTTATGATAGATTTTTCTTCTTCGGTACTTACTTCTCCATAAGGTATTTTTGCCTGACCTATTGCATTAGCTGGTTGTTGTATTTCATTATCATTATCTGAGTATAAAAAACCTATTAATAATTGATCAGCATATTTGGTTCCTGTTACGCCAGTTTCAGCCCATAACATTTTAGATTTATATGCGTCGTGAAAGCGCTCTACTTCAGTGGCAGTATCTGCTTCTTTACCAGTTTCGAAATTGACAAGGTTTATGGGTACTTTATAGTTGTTTTGTGAGGTGTTATAAAAAGATTTCAGTCGTACAGTAAAACCAGACTTTTGTTCCCGGTATTGCGCATTAAGTGAGGCGATGTGGGTGCCAAATGAACCTATCGAGTGGGAGGCATCCAGATATGGTGTCATCTTTTTTCCCGTAATTACATTGATAGCACCACCTAATGCATCTGAAGATAGATGTATAGGGACAACCCCTTTGTATACTTCTATTCGCTCTATGAGATTAGCAGAAAAGTTATTGAGCGAAAGTGAAGTGCCAAAGTAATCCATAGGTATCCCATCTAAAAAAATGCGTACTTGATTTCCTGAAAGACCATTAAGCGATAAAGAAAAGGCTGAACCCAAGCCGCCAGACTGTCTAATGTTTACACCGGCTATTCTGCTAAGTATATCATTTGCATTAGTGGATAAATTTTTAAACCCCTTGGCTTCTACAACTTCTACTGCGTAAGCTTGTTCGCGTAATTCAGTAGCTTTAGATTTTCCTAAAACTACTAATTCATCAAGTTCTTGAACACTTTCTTGAAGAACAAGCATAATTTTTTTTGACTCACCATTGCTAAGATCAATCTTTTGTACTATTGTTTTATAGCCTATTCCTGAAATAGAAATCGAATATGTATCAAGAGGTATACGATTAACTTCAAATCTTCCCTCTGTATTAGTAGCATCTCCTAAACCAGTCCCTATGAGCATAACTGTAATACCAGGGAGAGGTATTCCATTTCCATCAGATATCTTCCCCGATAAAGAGGTTGTTTTTCCTTGTGAGAATAATATTCCCGGAATCAGTACAATGAGAAGTATTGTTATTTGCGTCAGTTTTAGCATTTCTTTATTATCTAGAATTATTCTAAATAGATGCGAAGTTTAGCATAAAACTTTTAATCAACAATCGCTATAACTAGTGAAAAAGCAATCACTACTAGTAGTGATTGCTTTTTCACTAGTTATAGCGATTGTTGATTAAAAGTTTT